>JAQUKF010000067.1:0-4476 GCA_028719265.1 Candidatus Omnitrophota bacterium | reverse complement strand
GTCGGCCACCTCAAAGTGCAGATTTTCAAAATCAAGAACCGCAGGGGTTATGCGGCTGTCTGTTTTGACCATCTTACCGAAGGATCTTCGGCCAAAGAGGCTTATGAGCGGATGGTCAAGGCCCTGCGCAGGACGAATAACAAAGAGACCTCTTTTTGATAATGAAAATGTTTAAGAGCAGAAAAAAATGCCTGAATTGCGAAGCTTATGCCAGATGCAGGACTACCGCCGCCTCCTGGGTTTTTCTTTTTATCGGGCTTACCGCCACGGTCTCGATAAGGCTGGTGAACCTTGTTTTGCCTTTCGGCATATTCTGGCCGAGGTTCTTCTGGTACGTGGGCATAGGAGGGTTCTTCCTTTATTTCCTCTATAAATTCAAACAGGATAAAATACTGCGCAGGGAATTGGAAAAATACCAGATCCACAGCAAGATTTCCGATGGCAAGGATCTGGATGCGGTAGATAAAGAGTTCCTGCGCACGATGATCTGCCGCCTGCGTTCGAACAAGGATGTCATAAATTATTTCGTTATCTTCAGCAGCTCGGCTATAGTGATGGTCCTGGCGGTCTATCAGGATTTCATAAAGAGATAATAAGAAGATGAAATACTGGTTCTTGCTCTCGCGCCTGCCGTTCTTAAGCGTGGTGATCCTGCCGTATGCGCTGGGGGCTTTGCTTGCCCAACGGTCCGCAAGGGCATTTGATTGGATAATTTTCCTGCTGGGACTGGCCGGTTCTGTCCTTATACAATTATCCGCCCATTACAGCGGAGAGATATACGATATCAACGAAGACCGCCTTTCGGCTTTCCGGGGCAGGAGTCTTTTTAGCGGAGGCAGCCAGGTAATGGTCGGGAGGTTGATCCCGGAAGGCCGGGTGAAGCTGCTGCTTTATGCGGTTCTTGCGGCAGCTTTTGCGATAGGGGCATTCCTGCAGTTTTATTTCAAAACAGGCAGATGGACGCTTTTGTTGGGCGTATCGGGCGTGGCCTGCGGCCTATTTTATTCCAAGCCTCCCTTGCGCTGGGTCAGCCGGGGTTTGGGAGAGTTCTTTATCGCCTATAGCTTTGGGTTCCTTGCCGTCAACGCCGGTTTTTATATACAGGCCGGCAGGTTCGATTGGCTGGCATTTTTTGTATCGCTGCCCGTTTCATTTGCCGTGATAAACATAATCCTGGTAAATGAATATCCCGATTACGAGGCGGACAGGGATACGGGGAAAAATAATTTATTGGTGCGTTTGGGCAAGAGGAATACGGCTTTTGTTTATTCTCTTTCGGTTGCCTGCGCCGGGATAAGTTTCCTGGCGGCTTTATACGAGGGATTGCCTTTTGCCGGGGCCGTTTTTTATCTTCCGGTATTCATCGCGGCTGCGGCACTGGCTTACCTGATGCTCAAAGGGGCATACGAAGACAGGAAGGTTTTAGAGAGGATGTGCGCCGGCACTATTCTGGTAAATCTCGGCACATCTTTGTCCTGCATATTGGGGTTGTTGTACGCAAGATAAGAAGATGATCAAAAATGACGAAAGGTTTATGCGCCTGGCCATAAAGAAGGCCAGGGAAGGGATAGGCAGGGGCCAGACGCCGTTTGGCGCCTGTATCGTAAAAGGCAAAAAGGTCATTGCCTGCAGTCATAACCTTGTCTGGAAGAATACCGATATTACCGCGCACGCCGAGGTAACGGCTATCCGGCAGGCCTGCAGTAAGCTTAAGACATTGGATTTGTCCGGCTGCGTCATATACTCTACGTGTGAACCATGCCCGATGTGCTTTGCGGCCTGTCATTGGGCCAGGATATCGCGCATTGTTTTTGGCTGCGCGATCAAGGATGCGAAGAGGTATGGCTTCAACGAATTGCAAATTTCCGGTTCCAGGCTGAAGCGGATTTCAAAAAGCAGGATAAGGCTTACACCGGGTGTGCTGGCGCGGGAAAGCGTAGAACTCTTTGATTGCTGGCGCAGGCAAGCTGGTTCAGGGGTTTACTAGCCGCGCCTTGAAGTATCGACCAGGGTATGTTAATATAATCCAAAGACGGAAGGAGAAGATGTATGATGTATAAGGCAGAGGTTACGCATATCCGGGATCTGGCTTTTAAAGTCAAGGCGGGCGAGAGCGAGCTTGCCGTGGAGGCCAAAGGCAAGGGCTTTACTCCGCTGGACGCCCTTCTGGCGGCTTTAGGCAGCTGCGTGGGGGTATATATCCGTAAATACGCGGAAGGAAAACCGGAGCTTAATGATTTCAAGGTCAATGTTTCTGCCGAGCTTTCCAAGGAGCCGCCGTTATGTTTCAGGCAGATCCTTGTCGAGATAGACCTTAAACCCTGCGTGATCGATGAGCGCAGGCAGAAGGCGCTGCTGGAGTTCCTTAAGAATTGCCCGGTGCATAACACCTTGAAAGTCAACCCGGCAATAGAAATGAAATTAATATGTTAGGGATAAAATTACGTCAGAATGGATCATTGATCATCATGGACCTGTCCGGGAGCCTGGATGTTAATTCCGCGAACCTCGTGGAGGTAGTCGGCCAGTGCCTGCGCGACGGATATAACGATATACTCTGTAATTTCGAAGAGGTGGAGAAAGCCGATTATATGGGGATCTCGGCCGTGGTTATCGCCTATAAAGAGGTTTCCAACAGCAGGGGAAGGATGAAATTCGTGAATATCCCGGCCCACCTGAGGGGCGTATTTTCTGTTTCCGGGGTGGACAGGGTAGTCGAGGTGTATGCTACGGAGGAGTCGGCGGTTAACAGCTTCAGGGAAGATAAGGCGATCGAGAATATCAAGAGGATGCAGCTGCGCCGCAGGTTCAGGCGCCTGCCGATCGACCTGAAGGTTGAGCTTAAGTCCAAGTCGTCGAGTTCGCCGGCCTGCCTTAAGGTGGATATCCTGAATTTGAGCGCGGTAGGCGCTTTCATATTCGGCTGCGACAGCTTTAAATTGGGGGATGAGCTGATATTGAAAATGAGGCTGGCGCCGAACAAGGAGGAGCTGGTTATCGAGGCCGTGGTCGTATGGGTTCCGGATAAGGAGGTGCAGCCGCACGAGTACCCCGGTTTCGGAGTGGAGTTCCGCAATATATCTTCCGGGCAGCAGCAGGAATTGATCGATTTCGTCGAACGCAACCTTTCTTTTACCTCCTCCGATTAAAATTCAATATGAAAAGACCGAAATTCAATCCGAGAGCGGTTATCTTCGATATGGACGGGGTGATTGTCGATTCCATGCCGTATCATTTTATCGCATGGTACGAAGCCTTGCGTCCATGGGGGGTGCGGGTGAGCTGTTTTGAGGTTTATGCCCAGGAGGGGGAACGATGGGAGACTACTTTAAAAGGGCTGCTTAAACGCCAGAATATAAAGCCGACAAGGAAGCTGCTGAAGGCGATATTCGATCTGCGCCAGAAGATATTCAAGCGTTATTTTAAACGGTATATATTTCCGGGGGCAGGCCGGCTGCTTGCCGAGCTTAAGGGCCGCGGGCTTATGCTGGGTTTGGTTACGGGCAGCCCGCTCAATGAGATACAAAGGATACTGCCGGTTAATTTGCGCAGGCTCTTTGACGTTATAATAGCAGGCAACCAGGTCAAGAACGGAAAGCCTCACCCGGAACCTTACCTTAAAGCAGCCAGGTCGCTGGGGTTTAAACCTGAAGCCTGCCTGGTTATAGAAAATGCTCCGTTTGGCATTATATCTGCCAAGAAGGCCGGAATGGAGTGTATTGCCGTCTCTACCAGCCTGCCGGCAGAGTATTTGTCGGGGGCGGATATGATAGTTGACTGCCTGGACAGGATATCCGCCCGCATCTCTTCTTAATTACATATCTTATTGCTATTCCTGCGTTTTAACCTTTGAAATTATTTGCTAGGCATAACCTTATATGGTATCATAATTGTTTAAAGAATTACTATCAGAGAGGAGCAGGCGGTATGGACTGGAAGGTTTTTTTGGCTACTTTTGGCGCGGTATTTTTCGCGGAGCTGGCGGATAAAACCCAATTGGTAGGTATAGGTATGGCGGCGAAAACCGGCAAACCCATTTCCGTGTGGCTGGGGTCGGTATCGGCTTATGTTTTGGTTACGGTCATTTCGGTATTCCTCGGCGCGCTACTGTCTAAATATATCAGGCCGGAGATTGTCCGTTATGCCGGCGCCTCGCTGTTTGTGGTTGTCGGATTGCTGATGTTTTTTAAGGTGGTTTAAATTTAGCCATGTTTTCCCCGAAGGTTTATCTTTACAATCTGGTTACCGGCAGGGCCAGGGGGCCTATTGCGGCTCTTTTCAGGTGGTTGCTTTATATTCTTTCCCTGGTTTATGGGCTGGCGGTGGCGGTTATTTCGGCTTTTTACATGATCCGGCCGAGGCGGTTACGCTGTAAAGTGATCAGCGTTGGGAATATTACCTTGGGGGGGACGGGTAAGACCGTTCTCGTGCAATGCCTGGCGGAAAAACTGAACCGGAAGGGCAGGAGGATAGCGG
>JAQUKF010000066.1 GCA_028719265.1 Candidatus Omnitrophota bacterium | reverse complement strand
CCGTAGGTTAAATGAAAACAACCGGCCTTTTTCATCTTTCCTATTAAATCTTTACCCATATGCCTGCGGATAGCGGCCTGTCCGCCCCAGGTGATACCGATATGGTTATCGATCAACAGATCACACAACTCCTCCAGGGCCCTTAAATTCCCGTTCAACAATGAATCATTAAAGAAAAATGACCTGATGTAAGGATATTTCCCGAGCTGATATACTATTTCATCAAATATGCTCCTTGCGCTGCGAGATCTGTATTTCTTCCAGATATTGGATTCGCTGCAGAAAATGCACCTGTTGATGCAGCCCCGGCTGGTGGAGATGGGCAGCTCTTTCATAAGATATTCATCGACTTTGAAATCAGAGAAGTCGGCAAAGGGTAGAGAATTCAAATCCTCCATCAGCGGTTCATCCGGACAGTCGATGACCTCATTATCCCTGTTCCTAAAGGATATGCCGGGGCAGGGGCCGATCCTGCCTTCCTTTTCGATCATATCCAATATATTCGGCACCGTATTCTCTCCTTCCAGGTAACAAATAGCGTCCATGGCGGGGTTGACATATAAGAGCACCTTGCCTATTTCAGCCTTGAAACAGTGGGGGCCGCCTATAAATATGATTTTATCCTTATCCTTGGATTTTAGTCTTCTAATGACCTCCTCGGCAAAAAACCTGTTAAGCCCGGTAATGTTGAAACCCGCCGCCCTGACATCAAGCGCCAATATCTCTTCGACGCAACTATCTACAAATGAGGAATGGGAAGAAATTATCGTCTGGACAAAGCTATCGCTAAACCAATCCGTGGGCTTGCTGTATAAATCCTTTTTCCCCTTTTCATTCAGGTACTTGTAGAATTTTATGTTAAAATCCAGACAGCTAACCTCATGCCCCCGGTTCCGGCAAATAGCCTTCAGCAGGGCAAGGTTATAAGGAGGCGTGAATATCGTCCAATTAGGACACTGGATTAAGGCTGTTTTCATTTATTCCTCAAGATAATCTAATTCACGGGACCAGGATCTATCCTCTATCTCTCTCCGTTAACACCCATATCGCAAAAACAGGGCAACAGGCACGGCCAGCGGCAGCTCCTGACCATCTGCCTGCTCTTCTTTATCTTTTCATGCTTGAGTATATCCTCCAGCTTATTATTTTTTATATCTCCATAAGCACAAAAGCATGTGGTGCAGTCACCCTGGTTGGAGACCAATATCGTATCCAACGCAGAAACACATTGCACATCTGCGGAAGTCAGCGTACCGCGGTAATACTTCTTTGTCAATTCCAGGTTTTTCATTGAATTCCTGATAAATCCGGTGTTTTCCTCTTTGAAGCGTTTCAATCCTTCAACCGTCAAATCAAGCGAGGATAACCTCTCCTCGGGTATCCAAAAAGGGGATTTTTTCCTTTCCGACATCCTAAGATTATTGGAAAGCAACACCTGGAACTGCAGGGAATTCGCTCCTGTAGATCTGACATACCGCGCCAATTCCGGAAGCTCCTCCAGGTTCTGATTAAGGATTATGCTTATTACATTGAAGTTAACCCGGGGTCTTTCTCTTTTTAATCTGGAAAGCAAGCTCAGGGCATCGGTAGTTTCCTGCCAGGCCGAGCTTGAATTCCTTATATAATTATGCAACTCCTGCCGCAGGGAATCAAGAGAAACGACAATCGATATGGTGCCACCGGTAAGATACGGCTTCAACTTATCGAAATTTGCCCTAACCAATATGCCGTTGGTTAATACCCCCAGGTTTTTTATGCCCAAACTCCTGGCGTAATCAAAGATCTCAAATATGTCCTTTCTCATAAGGGCCTCCCCCCCGGAAAGAGACACTTCTTTGATCTTGAGGTTTTTGGCTTCGGACAACATTCTTTTGACATGTATAATATCTATATCCTTTTCCCTCTCACCGGTTTGCCATATATCGCAAATCCGGCAATGCAGGTTGCAGGAATGGGTAACATCCAGGATGAACAGGTGCGGAGGGCGGATCTTCTCCGTTTCCCCGCCCGGCCTCAGGTCCCTGGTCCGGATATATTCCGATATATTGCCCAGTATATAGAAAATCTTGTGCAGGAGAAAATACGCATAGATGGATAATTTTTTCCATGTAGATTTGATGCCGCTCTCCTTTATAAGCTTTCTTCCCAGCAAATAACTGAAACGGGGTATTTTCATTATATTTATAAAGGAAGCGCACCAAAAAGAAACCGATCCTGTCTTAAGCTCTTTGAGCAAAGGATGGTCCCCGTGCAGGTATTGCGCCAGGAAATTCCCCCTTCCATAAATATAGGCTTGTTTTAAAAAGCTTGAAGTCGTTTCGTCGCGATAGTGTACGGTTCTTATCTTTTTATCCCAGACAAAACGGTAGCCATCCTTAAACAACTTCCAGAAAAACTCCAAGTCCTCTCCGCCGGGGGCTGGAAAATTCTCGTCAAACCGGAATGCCTGAAATATCTCTTTCTTAAGCGAAACGTTGCAAGTGGGAAAGAATATAACCTGAGAAGAACCCCGGTAGAACGTTTCGATACTGCAATTACTTAAGAACTGGCTTGCCAAAACCGTGCTTTTTGCGGTATAGGCTACGGTAAGCCCGCCTACGGCGGCAATTTCATGGGCATTAAGGTGGGCTTGCACCATCAACCTTACCCAATCCTTATCTACCAGGCAATCATCGTCAATGAACCCAATTATATCCCCGCGGCAAGAACGTATCCCCAAGTTCCTGGCTGCTGCCGGCCCCCTGTGGGCCTGCGTAAGATAGCGCAAATTCGGATACCTTCCCATCAAGCCTTCCAGCATCCCCTTGATAATTCCCTCACAGGCGTCATCTACCACTATTACCTCGTAACCGTCAAGAGGATAATCCTGCTGCAATACGGAATCCAGGCATTGCTTCAGAAGATCGTATCTTTTATATGTGGGGATAACTATTGAAATATCCATATTCCGTCAAAATAAATTCTCTAAACCGCAGGTTTTGCCGAGGGATGCCGGCCTTTGCAAATAAGTCCGCGGGAAAAATCATCTATAAAAGTGTCGAATTCACCCCTGCGGGAACAACTTAACAAACAATGGTTTGGGCACTTCCTTATGCTCTTCCTGAAAACCCTTGCCTGCCTGCCATACCATAGACTTTTCAGCCTGTCCCTGTGTATATCGCCAAAACTTACCTCTCCGCTGCGCGGGTCGGCGGCGCAAAAATACACCTTGCCGTCCTGAGAAACGATTATCCGGTTAAACCCCGCGTAGCATTTCTGCCTGCCCAGGGCCGAATTCCCCTTGAAATAATCCTTAATAAGCTGCAATTGGACCAGTCCGGTATAAATGAACTTAAAGTTATCCTCGTTCAGGCATTTGTATTCTAACAGCCTGTTTATTGATTTATCGAGCAAGGCATACCTTGACGGGGGGATCCAGTTCGCATCCTCTCTGTTCCTTAGTCTCTGGTCGGTATTATTTATTACCACCGGCTGGAAACCTATACCGTCAACCCCCACGGACCTTGCCAGGTTCACGATATCCATCAACTCCCCGATATTCTGACCCATAACCGTACAGGCTATGCTTATACTGGGAGAAGATGCCCCCTTTTCTTTTTTTATTTTATTAAACAAACGTATGTTCTCTGCAATCTTATCCAGGATACCTTCGCCCCTGATATTCCTGTAGGTATTTTCGCAGGCCCCGTCAATAGATATGCCCAGGCTGTGCAGTCCGGAATCCAGGGTTTTTTCGATGATCGACGGATTACCAAGAAGCGTACCGTTCGTAAAAACGATCGTCCCCATCTTGTGCCGGTGGGCAAATTTTATGATATCAAACAAATCTTCCCTAAGAAAAGGCTCCCCTCCGATCAAAAACAGTTTACTGATCCCCATATCCGAAGCCTGCTTTATCAGGTCTTTTACCGTCCCGGAGTCCAGCTCGTATTCTTCGTGGGCATTCCTTGCTTTTTCGTATTTTTCCTGCACGGTGCACATCTTACACCTTAAGTTACAACGGAACAGAAAACAAAGCTGCAGCATATCCGGGGCAACCAGCGGATAATCCACCGCCCTGGAAAGAAAAAACCTGAAATGCCTCCAAAGAATCACGGCCTGATCCAGACAAGACATAAGGCTAACCTCGTATCGAACCTCCATCAACCGATATCCTGCCGCTGAAATACAGAAAATCCCCGGAAGCAACGCCACTTTTTCCCGGGAGCAGACACTGCAGAACCCTTCCCCGGTGATAGATATCGGAATTAACGATATTAAAGAGCTGATCACCGCACTCCTGACGGACAGCCAAAGATACCGCGGGCAGGGATATATCTGTGCCGTCCTCTGCGGCCACGCCGATCTCTCCGGATGCGGCTGCGGAGGAATATATGACATCCCACTTGTCGTCTATATTGTCATTGAACCCGGGGAAAACGTGTAATTTCCCCCGGGCGGACCACCTGGAATACGTTTCCAAAAGCATGAGGTTTGTCTGCAGCGCTTCGATCTCTATCTTTTCGCTTAACTCCATCCTGACGAGAAAATCAACAACTCCTTCTCCTCTTAAACTTACCTCCCAATGCTGGATCACCGGCAAATACAGCCATCTTCCGGTAACCCGGATTACATCCGCGCTTTTTTCCACAGCCATCCATCTTGCCGAAGAAGAAGAATCATGCCAGCGGCCCCGTGAACATAAAGAGGTATAAAGACCTATTCTTTTGGTCAGTTCTTTCCCGGACCAAAACAGGCGGCCGCTGCCCTGGTTGAAGACAAATCTAAACTTACCTGTACCCATCTCGTTCGCGCAGAGGTCAGGTGCCCGCTTATCATCCCCCGCGGAGATAGCCAGCTTAAAACATGGATATTTACCGGGAGTGAATTTATTAGCCTTTTCCGGCTCTACCTTATCTACGCGCATCAATCTGGCCTTCTCATAAAAATTGGAATTCATGATCTTGGCGTAATTGTGGAATTCGCTGGAGAATCTCATATGTAAAGCCGGCAGGAGGCCGTCCTGGTTAAAAAGGCTAAGAGAACCTCCGGGTAGGCATATCTGTAACATATCCATTTCGGTCTCCCGGAAATCAACCGGGAATTCCCCGGAACCGCAATCGCTTGCCCATTGCGAATAGGCGCTTGAGCAATAAACGGAAAAATACTGTTGTTCAATAACCATTTCTTTTTCGATCTGCATGGCGACATCCCATTTGAAAGACCCGTCACCAATCGCCTCGATCTCCCATATCTGGGATAAAGGCAACCCCGGCCAGCTGCCTACCGCGCGGATCTTGGATTCACCTTGTTTTTCAAAATTCCACTGCGCTAAATTGGAAAAATACCACCGGCCGGCCGCATAAATAGAAATAAAAATATGGTTGTTTTTGGTCAATTCCAAACCATTATGTTCCAATATGCACATACCGTTATCAAAAACCAACCTCGATCCGGCGGCGGAAATAGCGAACTCGTTCTGCGCCTTGGAAAGATAGCCGTCTATATCGGGAATGTCTGCTCTGATCTTTCCCGCAAAACAGATAAAACGGTCGGTTTGGTTGCCTGATCTTCCGGAGGAAGGATTCAGCTTGTATTGTAAAATACGGCAATGCGACAGGTGGTCGGAATTAAGGACCAACCCCTGGGTCGAACTACCTAACGGCAGCTGCTCAAACAACAGGGAAGGCAATTCCCCGGTCTCCTGGATTTGGCGGTATACACCGATGCGCGCGCTTAAACCGTTTTTTGTAAATATGGTGCTCCAGTTCTTGTCTTCATTTTTAATCGGCGGGAAATCCCCTTTCTCCAAATTGCTGAACCAGCGGCAGTATTCATCTTTAAGCGCAAGATTTACATACACCTCGGACAATTCCACGTCCGCATCCATCTCCAGCTCTATATCCCATTTGATCTCCCTCTCCCCCAAGAGTTCAAACCTCCAGAATTGGGTCAACCCCAGTTGATATATCTTGCCGGTTGCCGTAAAAGCCCCCTGGGCCTCTTCTTTTACCTCCCATTCCGCCTGAGTTGAACTATACCATCTGTTCGCGGAATTAAAGACCACGTAGGCCCCCGAAGGCGCGGTGATCAATCTGCCGTCCCAATTCAACAGGAGCTTACCGTTATTGAAGGCCAGACCGAATTTACCTTTCTCGACAACAGCTATCCCTTTAGGGCTGCCTACCGTCTGAGAATAAAAAGAAACCGCCTTAGATGTCTCCTCATTCCTGATCAACATGCCGTGTTTCAGGAATATGGTCCTGGCGCAGAGCTTCTGCAGCATCCCCATGTCGTGGGTAACCACAAGAACCGTCCTGCCTTGCTGTTTTATCTTGAAAATCTCCTTAATACACTTTCTCTGAAAATACTCGTCTCCTACGGACAGCGTGTCATCCACCAGGAATATATCGGAGTCCATATGCACCGCTATCGCGAATGCCAGACGCACGAACATCCCCTGGGAATAGCATTTCACCGGGGCATCTATGA
>JAQUKF010000065.1 GCA_028719265.1 Candidatus Omnitrophota bacterium | reverse complement strand
GGCCTATTGCGGCTTTTCTCAGGCGGTTGCTTTATATCCTTTCCCTGGTTTATGGGCTGGCGGTGGCGGTTATTTCGGCTTTTTACAGGGTCCGGCCGAGGCGGTTACGCTGTAAAGTGATCAGCGTTGGGAATATTACCTTGGGGGGGACGGGTAAGACCGTTCTCGTGCAATGCCTGGCGGAAAAACTGAACCGGAAGGGCAGGAGGATAGCGGTGCTTACGCGGGGGTATAAAAGAAACCCCGGGCTTGCCGGCAGGGAAGGCATGGGGGATGAACCGGCAATGTTGAAAGACAAGCTTCCTTATGCAGCCGTGATCGTGGATAAGAACAGGTTAAGGGGGGCATCCAGGGCGGCCAGGGAATACAATGCCGATACCCTGATACTTGACGACGGAATGCAGCAGTGGAAGATATACAAAGATCTGGAGATCGTAACCATTGACGCGGAAAATCCTTTCGGGAACCTGCGTCTCTTGCCGGCAGGATTCTTGCGGGAACCATTGAGCGCGTTGAGGCGGGCGGATGTATTTGTTTTGACCAACCTGGGTCCAGGTTGTGACACCCCGGCTATTGCTAAGAGGCTGCGGGGATTGAATCCCCGGGCGCTGCTCGCGGAGGCAAGGCATTGCGCGGAAGGCTTTAGGGATTTAGGCAGTCCCAACGCCATTTTAAATCCCGATGCCTTCAAGGGGAGATCCGCCCTGGCATTCTCGGGGATAGGCAACCCAGGATCTTTTGAAGAGACGCTTTCTTCGCTGGGGGTAAATATCGCAGAGGCCCTTAGGTTTGCCGACCACCATGATTACAGCCGAAAGGACCTGGAACATATTTTAAGCCTTGCCAAAGACAGGGGCCTGGATATTATTGTTACTACCGAAAAGGACGCCGTGAAAGTTTCCAGGCTTAAGACCGGCCGTACGGGTATTTTTTCCCTGAATGTAAGGCTGCGCATAACCAAAAATGAAGCAGAATTCGATCGCCGATTATTTGAGTTGTATCCTCTTTAGGGCCGCCGGCATAATTACGCGGTTGCTGCCTTTAAGGATAAGCCTTTTTTTAGGCAGGAGGCTGGGAGACCTTATCTATCTTTTTGACGCCCGGCACCGTGCCGTTGCCTGCGCCAATATAAATAAGGCGATTCATCCGGATGGCGGTTTCCTCCGGAGCGCGCGGATAACCCGGCGCGCCTACCAGGCGTTCGGCCAGAACCTTATAGAGATCTCTTTTATCCCGCGCATAAACAAGAAATACATGGATAATTATATCCACATCGAAAACAGGCATTTTATCGATGAGGCTTTTAAGAGGGGTAAAGGCGTGATCTTTCTTGCCGCCCATGAAGGCAATTGGGAGCTTTCCAATATTATCTGCGCCAACCTTGGTTTTCCTTTTACCCTCTTCGTGAGAGACCAGGGTATGCCTCGCCTGAATAATCTCCTGAATTCCTACCGGCTTAAACAGGGGGCCAGGATTATCCATAAGCGCGGAGGGTTAAGGGACCTGATCGATGTCTTGAAAGATAACCAGGCTATCGGGATGACCGTTGACCAGGGGGGCAAGAACGGCCTGCTTGTGCAATTCTTCGGCAAACCCGCTTCCATGTCCACAGGGGCGGTAAAGCTGGCCTTAAAATACGATTGTTCCATAATTCCTGTTTTTTACACGCGCACGGACGGTCCGCATACCACGGTCATACTTGATAGTGTTTATACGGTAACCAGGAGCGGTAAGCCCCAGGATGACCTGCGCGACAATCTCCAGAGGCTGACTTTGGTTTACGAGAAATATATCAGGCAGTATCCCCATGAGTACCTTTGGACCTACAAGATATGGAAGTACGGGAACAGAAGGGACGTATTGCTTTTGTCTGACGGGAAGGCGGGTCACCTGCATCAGGCGGAAAGCCTGGCCAGGCTGGCATGCCGGCAGCTATCGGCCAAGGGCTTGAATTATTCCTTGTCTGTTTGCGAAATAAAGTTCCGCAGCCGCCCGCGCATGCTTATGTTCAAATGGATGTTCGCTTTGTGCCCGGGTTTCCGGCATTGCCTGCGTTACCTGCGCTGCGCCCTGACCGCAGGCAGCCTGCAGGGTTTATCCGGCATTAAACCCGATATTATTATTTCCGCCGGCAGCAGGCTAAAAGAATTAAATTATGTCCTGGCAAAGGCTAACCAGGCCAGGTCGGTTATCATTATGCGTCCGGGCCCGCTGGCCTTTAAGAAGCCTGACCTGGCGGTCATCCCCCGGCATGACCGGGTAAGGGAGGGCGGAAATATTGTAATAACCGAGGGAGCGCTTAACTTAATTGATGAGGATTTCCTTAAGGATAGTTCGCAGCGCCTGCGGCAGTCGGGATTTTTAAAAGGCGAACTGTCAAAGGCCTGCATAGGCGTATTGATCGGAGGCAGCAGCAGGAAGTTTTTTATCGGCGCCGGGACGATAAAAGAATTGGCTGCGCAGCTCAAGAAGGCGGCAGAAAGCCTCCAGGCAGATATCCTTATCACTACCTCCCGGCGTACTCCTGTTGAAGCGGAGGAGGCCCTGATAAAGGAATTCGGGGATTACCCTCGTTGTAAACTCCTGGTTATTGCCAACCGAAAAAACCATCCGGATGCCGTAGGAGGAATATTGGGATTAAGCAGCCTGATTATCAGCTCTCCGGAGAGCATATCCATGATTTCGGAAGCGGTTATGTCGCGCCGGTATGTTGCGGTATTCAAATCCGGAGGATTAAGCGCCAAGCACGGGCGCTTCCTTAATAACTTCCGGGATAAGGGTTATATCTATATCAAAGAAATAAGAGAGCTTTCTGGTTTCGCAAAAGAGATATTGGACCGTCGTCCCAGGGTGAATTTCCCGGAAGACAACTTAAAAGTGGCGGCTGCCCTGGAGAGGGTATTATGAATATATTACAAATATTGCCTGAGCTTAACGTAGGAGGGGTGGAGACAGGAACGTTGGACCTTTCCAAATACCTGGTGCGCCTGGGGCATAAGGTGGTGGTGGTTTCTGCCGGAGGCGCGCTGGTGAAGGAGCTTGAGGCCTGCGGCGCGAAACATTACACGCTTCCGGTGCATAAGAAATCATTCCTTTCGATGTATAAGCTGGTACCTGTTTTGGCCGGCATAATCAGGCAGGAGGAGATAGATATCGTGCATGCGCGTTCGCGCGTGCCGGCCTGGATCGCCTATTTTGCCTGCCGCAGGACAAAAGCGGTTTTTATAACTACCTGCCACGGTTATTACAGCAGGCATTTGTTCAGCATGGTGATGGGTTGGGGCAAGAGAGTGGTCGTCTTAAGCAACGTGATCGCCAGGCACATGATCGATGATTTCGGTGTCCCCCATGATAGGATAAAACTGGTGCCGCGCAGTGTTGACCTGGAAAGGTTCAAATACGCAGATTCCAAACCGAAGAGGAAGGGGGAGTTTAACGTCGGGATCATCGGCAGGATTACACCCTTGAAGGGGCATTTGCATTTTATCAAAGCTATGGCGCGTGTTTCCCGGGTTGTGCCCCGCCTGAAAATATGGATAGTCGGCGACGCGCCGGCATCAAAAGAGGCCTACAAGGAAGAGGTCCAGGTCCTGGTGCGCAGGCTCGGCCTCTGGCATTGCACGGAGTTCCTGGGAACTCAGCGGGATATACCCGGGATACTGGCGCATCTGGACCTGGTGGTCCTGGCTACGACTACCCATGAAGCGTTCGGCAGGGTGGTAGTTGAGGCCCAGGCTTCAGGCGTGCCGGTAGTAGCTACCAAGGTAGGCGGGGTGATTGATATAATCGAAGACGGCAAGAACGGACTCTTGGTGCCCGCGGCAGACCATAAAGGCATGGCGGAGGCGATATTGCGTATTTACGAGGATACTCAGCTGGCCCAGAGCCTGGCGGAAAACGCCTACGCCAAGATAAAGGAAAAATACACCGTAGATTTGATGGTGAAGAATACTTTGGATGTTTACCGCGAGGCGATGAGCAACTTCAAGATACTGATAATCAAACTCAGCTCCTTGGGGGATATCATCCTTTCTACGGCGGCATTGAGGGCCATCCGGGAGAAATTCGATAGGTCCAGTTACAAGATAAGCTTTTTGACCGGCGAGGAATCGAAGGATGTTTTGTTAAGGAGCCCCTACATCGACGAGCTTTTGGTGTGCGACCCGAAGAACGGCGATAAGGGGTTAAGGGGTCTGTGGGGGATCGGCAGGACTTTAAGGAAAAAGAATTTTGATATCGTCATAGACCTGCAGAACAGCCGAGTGAGCCACATGCTTTCTTATCTGAGCGGATGCGTTAACTGCTATGGTTACGACAACAAGAAATTTTCCTTTTTGCTCCAGCGAAGCATTAAAGACGAGAAACCTCCGATTGACCCCGTTACGCATCAGTTCAGGATATTGAAGATGTTCGGGATCGACCTTTTAAATAATTCCCTTGAGCTGTGGCCTTCTGCCGAAGACAGGAGACGCGTGGATGAGCTATTGAATTCCCAGTGGCTGAGTGAAACACAGAGAATCGTAGGAGTGAATATAAGCGCTTCCAGAAGATGGGGAACGAAACTTTGGCCGCAGAGGCACCTGGCGCGGCTTTGCGAAGAATTGGGCTTGCGTGATATGCGCGTGGTAATTACCGGGACTGCCCAGGATTTGCCTTATGCCGAGATGCTCGTTAATTCGCTTAAGGGCGCCAAGATCATTAATGCCTGCGGCAAGACCAGCGTAAATGAGCTGGCGGCCCTGATCAAGAAATGCAGCGTGTTCATTTCGGCCGACTCTTCGCCTTTGCACATTGCTTCCGCCATGGGCACGCCTTTTATCGCGCTTTTTGGCCCGACTGACGCGCGAAGGCACCTGCCTCCGTCAAAGAATTGCATCTTGATCGACAAGAGGCTGGAATGCAGCCCCTGTTACAAAACTAAATGCCGCAGCAGGCGCTGTATGACCCAGATCACTCCCGAGGAAGTACTGGCGGCAATAGATAAATTATTGAAATGACCCCGGGCCTTTTTGTAGATCCGGGGACCAAGAGATCCCAAGGTTTAAATTATTGAATAAAAAGAGGGCGCCGGATAGATATTTGTTTTTTTGTTAACCCGGTACCAAGGATTTAAAGTTTCAGCTGATTGAATAACAAGAGGGTGCTGGGTCATCCCGCACTTTCTAATAGATCCAAAGTTTGAAAATCAACTAATTGAACAATAAGAAGGTGCTGGGTTATCCCGCACCTTCTAATAGATCCAAGGTTTGAAATTAATTAATTGAATAACAAGAAGGTGCGGGATGAATATCTTATTCCTATCCAATCATGTCAATATAGGCGGGATCTCAAGCTATATTTTTACCCTGGGGTCAGGTTTGAAGGAGAGGGGTCATAATGTTTATGTCGCTTCCAGCGGCGGGGAGCTGGCCGGACGTTTTCTCAAATCGGATATAAGACACATAACCGTCCCCATGAATACCAAGCAGGAATTGAACCCTAAGATATTGCTTAGTTTTTTCAGGCTCAGGGAAGAAATAAAGAGGTATAATATAGACTTGGTGCATTCAAACAGCCGTACTACCCAGGTCCTCGGGGATTTATTGGGCCGTTACCTGCGCAAGACCCATGTTTTTACCTGCCACGGGTTCTTTAAACCTAAGCTCTCCCGCAGGCTTTTTCCTTGTTGGGGGGATTGCGTGATAGCCATAAGCCAGGAGGTTAAACAGCACCTGGTCTGCGACCTCGGCCTGGATGCCCGGAAGATAACCGTGATCAATAACGGCATAGACCTGCGGGATTTCGGGGATTTCTCAACGAGAGAGAAAACACGTGAGAGGCTGGGCGTAAGGGATGGTTTCCTGATCGGGATCATTGCCCGTTTATCCGACGTCAAGGGACATATTTATCTTATCAGGGCCATGTGGGACATAACGAAGGATTACCCTTCGGCAAAACTTCTCATTGCCGGAGAGGGCAGGATGAAAGATATTTTGGCCGGAGAGGTTTCCCGGTTGGGTATTGAGGGAAACGTGATTTTTCTGCCAAAGGCTGAAAACAGCCGGGAGCTGCTTTCGGCAATGGATGTTTTCGTCATGCCGTCTCTGCAGGAGGGCCTGGGGCTGGCCCTGATGGAGGCGATGGCGCAGGGATTGGCTGTGGTGGGTTCGGCGGTAGGCGGAATAAAAACCCTGATAAAGGACGGCATTAACGGCCTGCTGGTTGAACCGGCGGACCATCGGGGTTTGGCAAAGGCGATCGCAGGCCTGCTTAGGGACGGGAATATACGCCAGAATATGGGTATTGCCGCCCGCAAGTTCATCATGGATGATTTTTCAAAAGAGAAAATGGTTGCTGCTACCGAAAGGGGATACGAGGAATGTTTAAGAAAAGAATAGTCTTTATTTTACTTGCCGTTTTTTTATTTATCGCTGCCTCGTTGGCATGTCTGGCAAGTATTTACCAGCCGCCGGTACTGATGTATCATTCGGTAAACCCGAAAAGCGATCCGGTTCTCTACAGGCTGATAGTTACTCCTGAAGCATTCGCCAAACAGATGGAATTCCTGAAGAGGCACAATTATAACGTAGTGCCTTTGGAAACCATCGGCCGGCTGCTCGTGGAAAACAAGAAGGTGCCCTTTAAAACAGTAGCCATAACATTTGACGACGGATATGAGGATAATTATACCTATGCTTATCCGGTGTTGAAAAAGATGGGGTTCCCAGCCACGATTTTCGTGATATATGATGAAGTGGGCAGGAAGC
>JAQUKF010000064.1 GCA_028719265.1 Candidatus Omnitrophota bacterium | reverse complement strand
TCAAGGCGTCAGCAGAATAACCCTTTTGGGCCAGAACGTTAACGCCTATTATGATGAGGGGACCGATTTTACCGGGCTGCTCAAGATGGTCAATTCCCTGAAAGGATTAAAAAAGTTTGGGTTCTTTACCTCTCATCCCAAAGACGCAAATACAGCGTTTTTTGAAGCTATACGGGATCTGGATAAGCTGGAGAAATCTCTGCATTTACCCCTGCAGTCGGGGTCGGACAGGATATTGAAACTTATGAACCGGAAATATACATTAAAAGAATACTTGGCTTTGATTGATTCTTATCGTAAAATTGTTAAAGACGGTCTCCTGACCACGGATATTATAATAGGTTTTCCTACGGAGACGGAAGATGAGTTTAAGGAGACCTGCGACCTGCTTGTCCGCCTGAAATTCAACGCCGCTTATATCTTTAAATATTCCCCGCGTCCGAAGACAGAGGCGTCAAAGATAGCGGAAATTTTAAGCAAGGAAGAAAAAGAAAAACGCCATAAGCATATACTTGATCTGCAGCGGAGGATATCCAACAGCCTTAAAAGATGAAGATGCGCGAAAAAATACTTAAGGTTTATATTGTGTTTTCGTTTATTCTTTTCTGGGTTCCCGCTGCCTTTGCGGCAAACCTGGATGCCTTGAAAGCGGATTTTTTGCAGGGTAATTACCGCAGGGTGATATTTGAGGGTTCTGTCCAGGCCGGGCATTTCAACATCCAGGGGAGCGATGAGTTGAATTATCTTTTGGGCTTGAGTTATCTGAAAGAAGATGAGATAGGGCAGGCCCAGGTCCACCTTCGTCGCATATTGAACAATCCTCTCAGCAAATTCAAAGAGCAGGCGTTGTTATCCCTGGGGGATACCTATTTAATCAGGGGGCAGTACCGTGAGGCTGAAGATATTTATAAGAGGCTTCTTGAAGACAGCCCGGATACGCCCTGGAGGGCCGCCGTCGCCTACAGGATGAGCCAGTCCGGATACCGGAGCGGAAATAGAGAGCAGTTTAACGAATACCTGTCAAAATTAAGAAGGGATTTTCCGTTGAGCCTGGAGTTGAGGTCTAATACCGGCATGCCCCGCAGCGGCCAGCTTCCGGTCTCAAGCGGGGATTTTTCCGTACAGGTCGGTTTTTTTGTCAAAAACCCGAATGCCGTTAACTTAAGGGATAAGCTTATGGATTTAGGATACCCTTCTTTTATAGAAGGCTCTAAAGAAGGTTACAGGGTTAAAGTGGGAAGGTTTAAAACGCAAAAAGAGGCCCTGGATATGGAGAATAGGCTTTCGCAGGAAGGCTTTCCGACTAAGCTTTGTCCGTAGCATTTATGTCCAAAAAAAGAATTATCTTCCTTGTTGGTCCTACCGCCGTAGGCAAAAGCGATATCGCGATCCACTTGGCTAAAAAGATCAATGCCGAGATCATCTCTTGCGATTCCATGCAGGTATACGGCAAAATGGACATTGTTACTTCCCAGCCTCTCCCGGCGCAAAAAAGGAAGGTTAAACACCACCTGCTTGGCGTAGTGGAACCGACTCGGGAATACAACGTAGCCAACTACCGCAGGGACGCCCTTGCTGTTTGTGATAAGCTGTTTTTAAAAGGCAAGCTACCCTTATTTGTGGGGGGCAGCGGGCTTTATTGTTCCATTATAATTGACGGGCTTTTTCCTTCTGTTCCGGAAGATAAACTTATCCGCGCCAAATTGAGCAAGCAGTTATCGAGCAGGGGAAGCCTTTATCTCTTTGAAAAGCTGCGTAAGATAGACCCGCTTTCCGCAAAGAGGGTCCATCCGAACGATTCCAGGAGAATTATCCGTGCCCTGGAGGTATACGCGAAAACAGGGTTGCCTATTTCGGAAATGCAGAAAAGGAGAAAAGGGCTGGGGGATGGCTATGATGTCAGGGTCTTTGCTTTGAACATGGACAGGCGGTTACTTTACGATAACATCGACCGGCGGACAGAGAAAATGTTTAACTCCGGATTGGTGAATGAAGCCAGGAGGCTGCTCAAGCTTAAATTGGGCAAGACCGCTTATTGCGCTATCGGCATACGCGAGCTGGAGGGTTATTTTACCGGAAAATACTCCCTTGATGAAGCCAAGCGTCTTATCCAACGCAACAGCAGGCATTACGCGAAACGCCAGCTTACCTGGTTCAGGAAAGATAAGCGTGCGCGCTGGGTCAATATAAAGAAAGAGGAGAGTTCCGTGGAAGTAGCCAGGCGTATATATAAACTGTTGAATTGATATTATGGAAAAAGCCCTTCTGGTAAGTATTCAAATTAAAACAGACAAACACCACTGGCGGATAGAAGATATTTCTTCGGAGTTGGAGGAGCTGGCTGTTTCTTCTGGGGTGGAGGTCGCCGGTAATGTTATCTGTATTTGTGAGAGGCCGACCGCCAATTACCTTATAGGCAGAGGGAAAGTAGAAGAAATATCCCTTATTTCCGGCGAAAATGGTGCGGATACGGTCATTTTCAGTCATGATTTGTCCGGCACTCAGCAGCGCAATCTCGAAAATTTTCTGGGCAAGAAAACGATCGACCGTACCCAGCTTATTCTTGATATTTTCAGCCGGAGGGCAAGAAGCCCCGAAGGCAAGATGCAGGTTGAATTGGCGCTATTGCAGTATCTTCTTCCGCGCCTGACAGGTAAGGGGATAATTCTTTCGCGGTTGGGCGGGGGTATCGGTACGCGTGGGCCGGGGGAGACCAAATTGGAGGTTGACCGCCGGCAGATCAGGAGAAGGATCGATAAGTTAAAAGCAGACTTGGTTTCGTTCAGGATGCACCGGCTGACTACTCATAAGAAGCGTAAAAAGAACAATCTGCCTTCGGTAGCCCTGGTTGGCTATACCAGCGCGGGAAAATCCACCTTATTGAACCGGCTTACTGGCTCCGAACAGCCGGTCTCGGAAAAATTATTCACTACCCTGGATCCGCTCGCGAAGGTCTTGAAACTGCCTGGCGGCCAGGATGTGCTCGTTTCTGACACTGTCGGATTTTTACATGAATTGCCTCATCATTTGATCGAAGCCTTCAAGGCTACGCTGGAAGAGGTGGCGGAGGCCGATCTGCTCGTACACGTATTGGATCTTTCCGACCAGCGCATACTGCAGCATAACCAGGCGGTGAAAACGGTCCTGGATGAGCTCGGTTTAAAAGATAAGCCGGTTTTAACAGCTTTGAACAAGTCGGATTTGCTCGAGGAATGCGGGTGGCCACATATGTTCGCTGGCGATTTCGGAGATTCGGTGGTTATTTCAGCCAGGACGGGTAAAAACATAGATTCGCTGCTTATGCGCATCCAGGATTATTTTGCTTCGCTCATGCTTGATTTAAAGATAATAGTCCCGCATAGCCGTATGGACTTGGTAGATCTCTTTTACCGGTGCGCCAAGGTAGAGAAGGTGGATTATTTACAGGAGGGGATAAATATACGGCTTAAAATATCCAGGGAAATTTTTAAACGGATAGAAAAGGATGAAGGGGTAAAGGTTATCTGTTAGATTATCTAATAAAAATAATTATTTTACTTGACAAGAGAAAATCGATATGTTATGCTTTTGCCGTAGGGAGGCCAAACTATGGGGGTGTTCAGTCTCAATATAAATCCCGAAGAGCCGGTATATGTGATCGGCGTGGTATGCAGGCTGGTAAAGATACCCGTTTGGACGCTGCGCCAGCTGGATAAGGCAGGGATAGTGACCCCTAAAAGAGCGGGTAAAAAGAACCGTTTGTATTCCATGAAGGATTTGAAGAGGCTGGAATATGTTCATTATCTTATGGAGGAAAAACACGTGAATATCCATGGGATAAAGATTATACTGGAAAAGGAGGGTTGATTTTTTTTACCGTAAAATTAGCACTCTCATGTTTTAAGTGCTAATTTTATTGACAAAGCGGCAAAATGTGTTAAAATTACGGCTTAGCCTTAAGTTAATAAGGTATAATTGGAGGCGCGAGAAGTGCGTAATACTGATTATAATTCCCGCAGGAAATCGATCTTGAATTCGGCTATCAACCGTTATATCAAGAATGCTGTTCCCGTGGCATCCGAGGATATGGCGGAAGAATTCGATTTGAGCTCGGCAACCATACGGAATATATTTTCCGAGCTCGACGCAAGCGGGTACCTCAAGCATCCTTATACCTCCGGAGGCAGGGTGCCTACCGATAAAGGTTACCGGTATTATGTGGATTTCCTTCTCCAGCAGATAGAGCTTCTTGACGATGAGAAGAAACGTATCATGAAAGAATACAGGAAGAAGATCCGCCGCCTTGATGACGCCCTGGAGAATACGTCCGAGGTTATTTCCGATATTACGCACTACGCAGGGATAGTTTCTTTCCTGGAATGGCAGGATAAGATATTCTATAGAGGGATAAGCCGCATACTGGACCAGCCGGAATTCAAGGATATCGATAAGATCCGCCTGCTGGTCAAGCTTATAGAGGATAAGGAACGGTTGTTAAATATCATCAACCGTGATTTTTCCGGGAAGGTCAAGATCTATATAGGCAGTGAATTGGGATGCCCGGAGATGGATAATTGCTCCTTGATAGTTACTACCTATAAATTGAAGGATCAGCCTTCCGGCAGGCTGGCAGTGCTTGGTCCCATGCGCATGGAGTATAATCATATAATCCCGGCTTTAGAGTATATTTCCGACGTATTGACGGATGTACTTAGCACATTCTAAGGGCAGGAAAATGAAAAATAATCAAAAGGAAGATAAAGAAATAAAAAAAGAAGCAAAGGAAGAAAAGGTTGTCGAGATCGGGGAATCCGAATACGGAGAGCTTAAATCTTCCGCGGAGAAGCTGCAGGAGGCCCAGGATAAACTCCTTCGCGCCCAAGCGGATTTCGAGAATATGCGTAAGCGGCTTGAGCGGGATAGACAGGATTTCCTGAAGTATGCAAACGAGGGTTTGATCCTTGAGTTGTTGAATGTCCTGGATGACCTGGAGCGCGTGATAAGCCTGGCGGAGGGCAGACAGGAGGAGATGGATGCTTTCCTGAAAGGGGTTGAGATGATCCTGGCGCATCTATATGAGCTGCTTAAGGCGCACGGGGTCAAGCCGATCGAGGCCGAAGGAAAGATGTTTGATCCTCATTTTCATGAGGCGCTCATGCAAGTTGAGAACAAGGATTTAGCGGAGAACACAATCGTTGAGGTCCTGCAAAAGGGATATTTGATGCATGAGCGGGTGGTCAGGACCGCGAAGGTAAAGGTTTCAAAAAAACAATAGGAGAGGCACCCAACACTAAAAGGAATTGCGTTGGTGTTGCTCTCGTGAGCAAAGGCACCTAACGCTAAAAAAATTGTATTGTTGTTTTTTGTAAACAAGGAGGCTAAATATGGCAAAAGTAATCGGTATTGATTTAGGTACGTCAAATTCGGCGGCCGCAGCTATGGAAGGCGGCAGGCCGGTGATTATTCCCTCGGCTGAAGGAGCAGGGGTGGCTTCAGGGAAGGCGTTCCCTTCCTTTGTCGCTTTTACCAAAGACGGACAGAGGTTGGTGGGTGAGCCGGCGAGGCGCCAGGCAGCAATAAATGCCGAAGGCACCATCCAGGCAGCAAAGCGTAAAATGGGAACGGATCACAAATTCAAGGTTTACGGAAAGGAGTACACTCCGCAGCAGATATCCTCTTTCATATTACAGAAAGTCAAGCAGGATGCGGAGGCATACCTGGGAGATAAGGTTGAGGAGGTGGTGATTACTTGTCCGGCGTATTTTGACGATAATCAGCGGACAGCTACCAAGGATGCAGGAGAGATTGCCGGCCTTAAGGTCTTAAGGATCATCAATGAACCTACAGCAGCCTGTCTGGCTTACGGCCTGGAAAAGGCGGGCAAGGAATTAAAGATCCTGGTGTTCGATCTGGGCGGCGGCACCCTTGATGTTACTATTATGGAGATGTGGAAAGAGGGCGGGTTTAAGGTTATGGCCACCAGTGGCGATACCCAGCTTGGCGGTACGGATATGGATAACGCCTTGATCGACTATATCGCCAAAGAGTTCAAAAGGGATACCGGTATCGACCTGAAAAATGACAAGATGGCTATGCAGAGGCTGCGTGAAGCTGCGGAAAAGGCCAAGGTAGAACTTTCCAGTACGCTCACCACGGATATCAATCTTCCTTTTATCACCGCAGACTCTACCGGTCCGAAGCATCTGACGATGTCTATCAACCGGGCAAAGCTGGAGGAATTGGTTGGTCCGATTATCGAACGCTGCCGGGGACCGTTGGACCACGCCCTGAAAGACGCCAAAGATGCCTTTGCTAAAGAAGGCATTGATTTCAGTGATAAGGGTGTTGATAAAATCATTATGGTAGGCGGCCCTACGCGTATGCCTATCGTACAGAAGTTCGTAGAGGATTATACAGGAAGGAAGATAGAACGCGGGGTTGACCCGATGGAATGCGTGGCTTTGGGCGCGGCAGTGCAGGCGGCGATCATCAAAGGCGAGGTCAAGGATGTATTGCTTCTTGATGTCACTCCTCTTTCTCTGGGTATTGAAACGCTGGGCGGGGTCAATACCAAGCTTATAGAAAGGAATACCACTATCCCCACGCGTAAATCACAGGTATTCTCTACCGCTGCGGATAATCAGACAGCCGTAACTATACGCGTCATACAGGGGGAGCGTTCGATTGCCGACGCGGAAGGTAATGTCGAACTGGGAAGGTTTGACCTGGTGGGCATACCGGCGGCCCCGCGAGGAGTTCCGCAGGTAGAAGTTTCCTTCGACATAGATGCCAACGGTATCGTGCATGTTTC
>JAQUKF010000063.1 GCA_028719265.1 Candidatus Omnitrophota bacterium | reverse complement strand
CCTCCGGTTATCGTTTCTCCTTACGACGCAGAACTCTTTGGCCACTGGTGGTATGAAGGGCCGATGTGGCTGGATTTCCTTTTTCGAAAAATCGCCTGCGACCAGAACGAGGTGGCTGTGATTACCCCTTCGGAGTACCTTGAGGCGAACCCGCGAAACCAGGTAATCACCCCGTCTTTTTCCAGCTGGGGTTATAAGGGTTACTCGGAGATGTGGCTGCAAGGTTCAAATGACTGGATATACCGTCATTTGCATGTGGCTTCGGACCGGATGAGCGAATTGGTAAGGAGCTTCCCGGGAGCCGAAGGTTTGCTGCTTAGGGCGTTAAACCAGGCGTTGCGCGAGCTGCTCCTGGCGCAAAGCTCGGATTGGGCGTTTATTCTCGGCACGGGCACGCATACCAGCTACGCAATACGGCGCACGAAGGACCACCTGTTGAGATTTAACCGGATTTATGAAGATATCAAATCCAACAGCATAAATGAAGGCTGGCTTTCGGACATGGAGCATAAAGATAACCTCTTCCCCAATATAGATTACCGGGTACACCAGTAGTATGCAGGATAATCTAAAAATCCCTAAACATATAGCTTTTATCATGGATGGTAACGGCCGTTGGGCAAAGGAGAAAGGCATGAGCCGGACCTGCGGCCACAGGGAAGGGATAAAACGCGTAAAGGAGATCATCCGGGGCGCCGGACAACTGGGGATCAAGGTAGTCACATTTTTCGCCTTTTCGACCGAGAATTGGTCCAGGCCGAAGGGAGAAGTTTCCGTCCTGATGCGCTATCTGGGGAATTTCCTGGATAAGGAGATCTCCGAGATGGATAAGAATAATATGCGTTTCATGGTTATCGGCAGGGGCCAGCCTATACCGGCTTATCTCCAAGCCAAGATACGCAAGGCTGAAGAGAAGACGAAAGGAAATACGGGACTTAAAGTTGTTTTAGCCCTGAATTACGGCGGGAGGCAGGAGATCGTGGACGCCGCCAAGGAGTTTGCAAAAGATGTCTTGAAAGGCAGGGTCGGCATAGACAGCCTGGAACCTTTTGGTTTCAGCAGGTATTTTTACGCCCCGGAGATACCCGACCCCGACCTTATGATACGCACAAGCGATGAAATGCGCATAAGCAATTTTTTGCTTTGGCAGCTTTCGTATTCGGAATTCTATTTCTCCGGTAAGTACTGGCCTGATTTCGGAATGGATGATTTGAAAGAGGCTGTTAAGGAGTACCAGAACAGAGAGCGCAGGTTTGGAGGCTTGAATGCTGATAAAAAGGATAATTAGCTCTATCGTACTTATCGGTATAATCTCGGCGGTCATTTGCCTGGATTGGCTTTGCGCCTTGACTATCGTCGTCTTTATCGTTGCCGGCCTGTATGAGTATTTTGTCATGCTCGAAAGAAAAGGGATCAACATCTATAAATATTTCGGCATCGGAATGGGCGCGATCATCCCTTTGTCCATCATGTTCAGGTTTGAGCCGACCAAAAGCTGGGAGCTGTTTTTTATCGTCCTGGCCCTGTTTTTTATCCTGCTTATGCAGTTCAAGCGCAGGGATTCTTCCGGGGTGATAGTGGATATATCGACTACGCTTTTCGGGATACTTTATGTTTCCTGGTTTTTCAGTTTTATGATAAAGATACGTTATATGGCCGGAGGTTTTGGTTTTCTCGTAGCCCTGCTGTTGATTGTCAAGCTCGGAGATATAGGTGCGTATTTGGTGGGCAGCCGCTGGGGAAAAAGGCCATTGTTGCCGCACATAAGCCCGAAAAAAACAGTTGAAGGTTCTCTTGGGGGGTTATTTTTCAGCGCGCTGGGGGCTTTGATCACCAAGCCGTTCCTCCCGTTTGGTTATGGACAGTTATTTCTGACCGCGATCGGCTTGGGGCTGCTCGGCCAGCTGGGTGATTTATCCGAATCCCTGCTTAAACGGGATTGCCAGATAAAGGATTCCGGAAGGTTTTTCCCGGGGATGGGGGGAGTGCTGGACCAGATCGACAGCCTGTTGTTTACCGCGCCCGTATTTTATTTCTATCTTAGCGTAGTTATTAAATAGACCGTCCGTTCCCCCGGTTCGTTTATGGAAGACGGGCATCATATTCTTCGGCGGAAGGAGATTAAAGTGAAGAGGGTTGCAGTTCTTGGTTCCAGCGGTTCGATAGGCCAAAGCACCCTTTCGGTAATAAGGAGCCTGCCTGGACACTTCAAGGTCGAGGCATTAAGCGTCAACCTTGATACCGCAAAGTTAAGGCGGCAGGTAAAGGAATTCAATCCGCGTTTGGTATGCGTAGGAGAGAAACAGGCGGCCCGCCGGCTTGGCACCTGTCTTGGGAGTTCGGTAAAAGTTTTCTGCGGGCAGGATGGGTTGGTTGAGATGGTCAAGGACAGGCGGATCGATCTGGTAATGTTTGCCATCAGCGGTTCGGCGGCCCTTGATCCCCTGATCAGCGCTATCAAGAGCGGAAAAGATATCGCCTTGGCTAACAAAGAGGCGCTGGTGATGGCCGGACCATTGGTAATGCGCCTGGCGAGGAAACACAATGTGAATATTTTGCCGGTTGACAGCGAACAATCGGCTATTTGGCAGAGCCTGGGTCCTAACCGCAACAGCGATATCAGGAGGATATATCTTACCGCCTCCGGAGGGCCTTTAAGGAATACCCCTGCGGTAAAATTCAAGGATTTAAGCCCCGACATCGTATTGCGCCATCCGCGATGGAGAATGGGCAGGAAGATAACCGTTGATTCTGCCACATTGATGAATAAGGGGCTGGAACTGCTTGAAGCGATGTTCCTCTTCGGGGCAGGAGCGGAAAAGATAAAGGTTTTGATCCATCCTGAGGCGTTGATCCATTCCATGGTGGAATTCAACGACGGGGTGATCATGGCCCAGCTTTCGGTAGCGGATATGCGCATACCTATACAATACGCCTTGTCTTATCCGCAGAGGCTGCTCAACAGGCTTCCGGGGATAGACTTTTGCCGCTTAAACAGGGTGCATTTTGAAAAGCCCGATTTGAAGAAATTCCCGTGCTTATCCCTGGCTTATCGGGCCGCAGGTATCTTGGGTACGATGCCGGCAGTGTTGAATGCGGCAAACGAAGTGAGCGTGAATAATTTTTTGAACGGAAGGATCGGTTTTTTAACAATAGCGGAAACGGTGGAAAAGGTGATGCGGCGGCACAAGAACATTGCAGATCCTCTGCTGCCGGAGATAACCGCTGCCGATTCCTGGGCAAGGGAGGAGGCCGCCGGAATATGCGGCCGGTTTAAACTGAAATGCTGGCGGTAATTATTTTTATACTGATCTTGAGCCTGTTAATAGTCGTGCATGAGTTTGGGCATTTCATCGCCGCACGCTTTAACGGCGTGCATGTCGAGAATTTTTCTCTTGGGTTCGGGCCGCAGTTATTCCGCAGGAAAAAAAACGGCACGGAATATGCTATAAGCCTGATCCCCCTGGGCGGATATGTGAAGATGGCCGGAGACAGCCAGCTGGAATATAAGGGGCAGCCTTACGAGTATTTCTCCAAGAGCGTGGGCAGGCGCTTCCAGATAATTTTCTTCGGTCCTTTCCTGAATTATGTGCTCGGTTTCCTGTTTTTCTGGGGAATACTTTTTACCGGCTATCCCAGCTTTACCAGTAAGGTGGGAGGGTTGATCGACGGCTACGGCGCGAAACAAGCGGGCTTGGAGATAGGCGACAAGATAGTGGAGGTGGACGGCAATAAGGTGGAGTTTTGGGAGGACCTGCAGCGCCAGATACAGAAGAGAAAGACAAAAGACAGCGTTAATCTGTATGTCCTGCGGGGAGAGGAGCAGCTGAAGTTCAGGGTGCCGATCAGGGATAAGGTTATGGGCAACGGTTTAGGCGAAAAACGGGCGATAGGGATCATCGGCATTTCGCCTTTTGACGAGGTTGTCGAGGTCAGGCATGGTTTTTTTGAATCCGCCTATCTTGGAATAAAGAAGACATTCGGTTTGACCGCCATGACTTATAAGGGGTTGTGGAGGCTTATCAGCGGGAAGATGTCCATGCGCGAATCCATGACAGGTCCCCTGGGGATATTCTTTATTACTTCCAAAACCGCAAAATTAGGAGTGGTGGCGGTCATGCATCTGATCGCGGTGCTAAGCGTAAGCCTGGCGATATTCAATCTCCTTCCTTTGCCTGTGCTCGACGGAGGGCATATTTTCCTGTTAGGGCTGGAAAAATTAAGAAAGAAGGCGCTTAGCGTAAGGGCGGAGCAGATAGTCAACAATATAGGTTTTACCCTGATGATCACCATTGCTTTGGCGGTTACTTATAACGATCTATTGAGGCTTTACGGTGATAAGCTCAGCAGGGCTGCGGCGGGCGGTGGATAATATGGCGATCATAAGGAGAAAATGTAGGGTGGTCAGGGTCGGCAATGTGCCTATCGGGGGGAATAACCCGGTAGCAATCCAGTCGATGA
Organism: Candidatus Omnitrophota bacterium; assembly: GCA_028719265.1. Classification (GTDB taxonomy): domain Bacteria; phylum Omnitrophota; class Gorgyraeia; order Gygaellales; family Profunditerraquicolaceae; genus UBA6249. The sequence goes on along the minus strand of JAQUKF010000063.1, from coordinate 2,433 downwards.
CCAAGACCAGGACCGCGGATACGGAAAAGACAGTCAGGCAGATCATGAGCCTGCAAAAGGCGGGGTGCCAGATCGTGCGCCTGGCAATCAATGATTTTAACGATGCCGCCGCACTCAAGAAAATCAGGGCAAGGGTGAAGCTGCCCCTGGTGGCGGATATCCATTTCGATTGGCGGCTGGCAATTGCCGCTATCGAAAGCGGGGCGGATAAGATCAGGTTGAACCCGGGAAATATCGATAAAATAGAGGATATAAAGACGGTTGTCTCGGCGTTGAAATCTGCCGATATCCCTTTGCGCATAGGGCTTAATTCCGGGTCGGTCAAGGGCGCCGGTTTAAAAAGATCCACAATGAGCGACAGGCTGGTCACCAGCTGCATGGGTTATGTTAGAATGGTAGAGAGGCTCAAGTTCAATAATATAGTGATCTCCCTTAAGGCCAACAATGTCCGGGATACGCTTGATGCCTACCGTAAGGTTTCCAGGATTTGCGATTATCCCCTGCATCTGGGCCTGACCGCCACCGGTTCGGTTTACGCCGGGATTATAAAATCCAGCATAGCTTTAGGGGCTTTACTTTTAGAGGGAATCGGTGATACAATAAGGGTGTCTCTGACCGAAGAGCCGACAGAGGAGGTAAGGGCGGCAAAATGCATATTGGAATCCGTGGGCCTGCGCAGTTTCGGCCATCAGGTGGTCAGCTGCCCTACCTGCGGCCGCTGCAGGGTCAATCTGGTCAAGATGGTAAAAGAGCTGGAAGACAGATTACCGGTCCTTGGGCCGGGGATGAATGTCCGGCCGATGAAATTGGCAATAATGGGTTGTGTAGTCAACGGCCCCGGGGAGGCAAGAGAGGCCGATATCGGGGTTGCCTTTGGGAGAGGCCAGGGTGTCCTTTTCAGGCATGGCAAGATAATCAGGAAGGTTGCGCCGGGAGATTGCGTGCGCGAGGTATTGAAGGAACTTAAAAACAAGGAGAAGACGTGACTCATCCCACACTCAAAAGCAGGGTACGCGAAGACTTCATAGCTCGGTACAGCAGTATTTTGTATAAAAGCTCCGGCAATAAGACGGAGGTGGCGGCTACGATCAGACAGATCCTTGAAGGGATACTCAGCCAGCCGAGAGGCACGCTCAAAGAGCAGGACAGGGAGAGGATCATTAATGAACTGGTCGATGAGTTTGCCGGTTTCGGGCCTATCGAGAAACTGATGATGGATCATGAGGTAACGGAGATCATGATCAACGGCACGCATAACGTATATGTGGAGAAGCACGGCAAAAAGATCAAGACCGATATAAAATTTGACAGCGACCAGCAGCTTATGTACGTTATCCAGAAGATATTGTCTCCTACCAGGAGGCGCGTTGACGAAACGCAGCCCTATACGGATGTGTGCCTGCCGGACGGCTCGCGCGTAAATATAATCATACCGCCGTTGGCCCTGGACGGGCCGACAATCACTATCCGCAAATTCCTTAAAGTGATCCAGAGAGTGGAGGACCTTATAAGCCTGGATACATTGGACAGGAGGATGGGGGATTTCCTGGTTGCCTGCATAAGGGGCAAGGTGAATATGATATTTTCCGGCGCCACCGGAAGCGGTAAAACTACGACCGTCGGCGTATTATCCAGCTATATCGAGAATGACGAACGCACCATTGTCATTGAGGATACCGCCGAGCTGCACCTGGCGCAGGACCATGTGGTGAGGCTGGAGACAAAGACGCCGAATATTGAAGGAAAGGGCGAGATCAGTATCAGGGATCTTTTCAAGAATTCGCTGCGAATGCGGCCGCAAAGGATTATCCTGGGGGAGATCAGGAGCGCCGAGGCCCTGGATATGCTCCAGGCGATGTGCTCCGGGCACAGCGGGGCGCTTTCGGTTATCCATGCGAGCTCTCCGCAGGAGGTCATGCACCGTATAGAGACGATGATACTTATGTCGGGCATACCTATATCATTGGAGGCGATCCACCGTCAGATAGCCGCATCTTTGAATTTGATCATCCAGCAGGATCAGCTTGCCGACGGCTCACGTAAAATTACCCGCATTACCCAGATAAGCGGGCTTAAGAACGGCTGGGCGAACCTCGAAGACATTTTTTATTACGAGATCAATGATGTTGTCGAGCATGGCAAGGTAAGCGGGAAGTTCAGGGCTACGGGTATTGAGCCGGTATTTTACCCGATCCTGGCCAAAAGGGGCGTAATGTTGCCCAGGGAAATATTCGCTAAGGACTAATATGCTTTGGAGCAGGAGCTTTATCCCAACTTTGAAAGAAACACCGCAGGAGGCCGAGTCGATCAGCCATAAGCTTCTCCTGCGCGCCGGTCTTGCGCGCATGCTTATGGCCGGGGTATATTCCTATCTTCCTTTAGGGCTAAGGGTATTGGAGAATATCCAGAGGATTGTCCGTCAGGAAATGAACG
>JAQUKF010000062.1 GCA_028719265.1 Candidatus Omnitrophota bacterium | reverse complement strand
GTGTCTTTTTGTATATCCCCGTCGTTCTTGGTATGCTTATACTGGTATCTCAACCTTAAATCACCTTTCAACTTTATTTTCTGCAGCCATTCCGGCAAAGAAGAAGACTTAGCCGTAGCAATCTCCTTTTTCACCTGCTCCTGGGTTTCATATTTAACCTGCTGCGCCTCCGCGCCGGTCAAAACCCCTTTATCAACAAGTTTCTGCAACAACAGGTCTATCTCTCCTGCGTATGAATACCGGATACCCGCGCCCATCAAACAGAAGACCCCCAAAAACATTACAGTTAACAACCTTTTCATCTTTGACTCCTCCTTTTCCTATTGGCACTCCACGCACAGTCTGCGTATCTGACGCAAGTTCAACTCTACTTCTCTCAACGATTCGCTGGCACACTCACCGTCAAGCCTTTCCTCTTCTATATTGTTTAAGATACTATTCAACCTGCTTAGCTGCGACCTGAGATGGCTGGCTAAGAAATCCTTGCGGATAGGCGACATAGTATTCATGTTTTCCGGCCTCCTTTCCGGTATCCCGCATATGGTACAATTTCCGTATTAATTGCAAATTAAGCGTATGTAAAATGTATGTAAAAGGATTCAACCGTTTCTTACCAGGTATTCCCTGCCCAGCGTTTCGCTTATCTCGTTAACCGCCCCCAGTAGCCCGGAAAGATTAAAGGGTTTGGTCAGATAATAATCCGCCCCAAGCAGGTGCGCGTACAACTTATCCTGTTCATGGGATTTTGCGCTGACCACCACTACGAACGACCTGGAATACCTGGAATCTGCCTTTATCCGCTTGCAGACCTCGAAACCGTCTATACCGGGTAGCATGATATCCAGGATAACGATATCAAAAACCTCATGTTCGATCTTTTGCATGGCGCTTAAACCATCAAGTGACTGCTCGACCGCAAATCCTTCCTTATCCAGGTTGTAGGCGATAAGATTATTAATATCCTTGTCGTCTTCTACAATGATAATCTTATTCTTCTTGACCATGATGCTCCTTTATTCGTACTGCGCGTAGAACCTGTCCAGGCTGTCGGATTCTTCGTCGATAATCCTGCGCAGGAAGGCAACCACGCACATCACTATTGCCGTTATCTTATTCATCATGGCCTAAGTATAAAACAGGGGGGTTAAATCCTCTTCAAGGGGAGGTAAAATCCGCGTAAACAATAAAAGGCGCCATATAAGGCGCCTTTTAAGGTTCTATGCGGATACAGCTCTGGATGCTAAATGGATGATGCGGGGATTATGAAGAAAAACTTGGAACCAAGCCCTTCCGTGCTTTCAACGCCGACAGAACCGGAATGAAGCTCTATTATATGCTTGACGATAGAAAGCCCAAGGCCAGTCCCTCCAAGTTCGCGCGAACGCGCTTTATCTACGCGGTAGAAACGTTCAAAAATACGGGGAATATCCTTCGCCGGGATCCCGGATCCGGAATCCTCCACAACTATCTTCGTTCCATCTTTGGATTGCCCGGAATAAACCTTCACGAAGCCGTTTTCCTTATTATACTTTATGGCATTATTGACAAGATTGACAAGCACCTGCTCGATCTTGTCCTTATCGGCAAATATCTCCAGGCCTTGCGGCAATTCAAAGCTAAGCTCCACCTTCTTTTTCTTGGCCTGCGAGCCAAATACCGTCATCACCTCTTTGACCAAGGGGGCTAAGCTGAACTTAGTCTTTGATAAAGACATCTCTTTTGACTCCATGTGCGAAAGCTCCAGAAGGTCGTCAACCAAGGCATTAAGCCTGTCTGTATGGTTATTGATTATCCTGAGGAAATCTACGCTGTTTTCTTTATCGTCCAGCGCGCCCTCAAGCAAAGTCTCCACGAATCCTTTTATGGAAGTCAGTGGGGTCTTTAATTCATGGGAAACGTTGGCAACGAAATCCCGGCGCACCGTCTCCAGCCGCCTTATCTCCGTGATGTCATGGATTACCGTAAGCGAACCGCCTACCTTCTCCTGATCAAAGAGCGGCGAAACATTTGCCTGCAGTATTTTCTGCGGCGGCATAACAAGGGTCACTTCTTTGGAAATAAACCTGGCCGAACTCATTGCCTCGGCGATAAGCTCCGATATCCCGCTGTTGCGGATACCCTCCTGGAAGAACTTGCCTTCTACCTGAGCCCTGCTGATACCAAACAACTCTTCGATAGCGCGGTTTACGGAAATCACCTTTGAGCTCCTGTCGGTGACAATAACCCCTTCGATCATGCTGTTGAAAATGGCCTCAAGATGCTGGTTCTTCGTGGCTACCTCGCGTATCTTATATTCTATCTCCTGGGCCATGTTATTCAGGGTAGCCGCCAGGCGGCCTATTTCATCATGAGATCCCTGGTGGAAGATCCTGCGCGAGAAATCCCCTTTGGCAAACCTTGAAGAGGCGTAAATTATGCGGTTGATCGGCCGTATCAATGCCTTTGCCAGTATAGAAGCCAGGACAAAAGCAAGGCCCAGCGTAAATAATAATCCAACAATGATGGTCTTTCTGGCAGCGGAAAGCACCTTTTGCACACTGGTTAATGGCAGGGCTAACCGTAGTATGCCCGCCCTAACGTTATTTTTCTCGATAGGGACAGCCATATAAAGCATATCTATTTTTAAAGTAGAGGAATAACGGATCTCCCGGCCGATCCTGCCCTGCAAGACCTCCGAGACTTCCGGCCGGCCCAGATGGTTTTCCATTCCGGGCACCTGCTGAAAGGGTACCTCCGAATCAGCAAGTACCTTTCCTTCGAGGTTGATCACGGTTATACGGGACCCGATCCTTAAACCAAGGTCTTTACACAACTTATCCAGGTACGGCGGGTTATTTAACGCCGAAGGCACACTTACCTGGTTCTCTATTAGCCTTGCTTCGTTAAGCAGGGCGGACTCTATGCCCTGCAAGGTCTTTTCCTCTATATGCCTGTCAAGGAAAAAGGCGATAAAACCAAGCGAGGCAAAGATCAGGAAAAAATAAGAAAAGATTAATTTTAACTTAAAGCTGCTTTTTATCATTTTGATTTAATTGCCAAAACCTTGATAAAATCCGCGCAATCTTCTATCTTGTCGGTCACTCCCTCCAGGTATTCAGCCAGCTGGTAGGTCAATAACAGGCTGACCGGCTCAAGCCTTGCGTGGATAATTGCTTCTACCATTGCCTTCTTTTGTTCATCCGCCTGGTGCTCCAGCCGGTCAATCTCGGCGCTGAGGGTTATGGCATTCTTCAGCTCGTTCTTGGCCAGTGCGGCTATGGATTCCTTGAGCTTGGAAATCGAACTAACTATCAAATCCGTGCCCAAAGAGATGTTTTTCAGCACGCTCTCCGGTATATCCCCTTCAATAAAACCCAGCAGGCGCGCAGCCCCGTTGGTCCAATCGGCTATCTTATCCAGCGTTTTCACAAAATGCATCAGGTCTTCCCTGTCCGGCGGAAGAAGCATACCCTCGGAGAGTTGGTCGATCATCTTGGAGCGCAAGGCATCCGCCTGGTGCTCGCTCTGCCTGACATTTTCAATTGCCTGAGCTTTAGCCTTCAGGTCCCCCTTGATAAAAGAACTCACCGCCTCGGCAAAAAAGGCAACCGTTTTATATGTCTCCTCTACGTGCTTTTTGGCGTCCTGCAATATGGACTGTTCCTCGGCCATGCCCAACCAACCCAAAATATTCCTTATCTCTTTCATTTTTACCCCCTTGCCTTTAAACGTCTGCCCCGTAATCTGGCCGTGCGTAAAATAGCGGCCATCTCCCGCAAAGGCCGCAAAACCCGGCCAACTCCGGGTATTGGTTAAATTCTTACAAATGTCTTAACAATTTTCAATACCCCATAACTTATCACCCCCGAAATAAAAGGAGTGGCCATCCAGCAAAGTATCATATCCTTCATTATGCGGAAATTAAGCACCTTCATCCCCCTGACCAATCCTACTCCGCAAATGGCCCCGACTATGGAATGACTGGTGGAAACCGGCACGCCAAAAATTGTATAAAGATGCACGTTGACCGCGCTGGCCAGCTGTGCCGAAAGCGCCATAATCGGAAGCAGGCGGGTGATCTCCGAACCGACAGTCTCGATGACCTTATAGCCCCAGGTCATTATCCCCAGCACAATGGCCAGTCCTCCAAAAGCCACGCTCATCTTTGGGCTAAGTACCCCCACCCCGGAGATGACCCCTACGGAATTAGCTACGTCATTTGCCCCCCAGGTGTATGCTACATAACATCCGCTGGCGATAACTAGAAAAAATACAAGCGATTTTATCAGCCTCCTCGGTATAAAACGGTAAAATACATTCTGCAGGATCCTGAAAAAAATATAACCAAGGATTGCCGCCCCTATAGGGGTAAACACCCAACAGGCGAATATATCCAATAGCATCCGGTATTTAACCGGGGCCCCTACGGCCAACCCGGTACCCGCTACCGCCCCCACGATAGAGTGGCTTGTAGAAATGGGCATCTTCCAATAGGTAGCTAACGCCACCCATACGCAAGCCGCAAAGGTCGCTACCAAAGCCATATACATGGCGACCTGTCTATCCATCTGGTCTAAGGGGACGATCCCCCTGCCGATGGTCTTGGTTACATGCGCCCCCTGAAGATACGCCCCCAGGAAACCGAAGATCACGATCAGGACAATTGCCTGGCGCAGGGTCAAAACTTTTGAGCCGACGGCTGCGCCTAAAGAATTGGCTGCGTCGTTGGCGCCAATCGACCAACCCACCACCAACCCCATAAGCAGGATCAAAGAGGCAACTAATAACATTTCTTAATCATTCCTCTTCAGCTTCAAACTTATACCCGTAATTTTTCACAGTAATGATCATCTTTGCCGCCGACCTAAGTTTCTTGCGCAAAGTCCTCACATGGACATCTACAGTGCGGGTCTGTATCTCTATGGCGTGATCATAACCCCAAATCGAATCCAGGAGATAATCCCGCGACAGCACCCTCCCTTTTGCCTTAAGCAAAGTCCTCAGCAATTCGAACTCTTTAGCGGTAAGCTCTACCGGCCTATTTCTAACATTCACGGATATCTTGGCAAAATCTACGCTTAAATCTCCGGAATTAAATATCTCCGGGGCCTTCTCCTTATCGCTTGAGCGGCGCAATACCGCCTTGATGCGGGCGATGAGCTCGCGGGGACTGAACGGCTTGGTTATGTAATCATCCGCCCCCAACTCCAGCCCTACTATCTTATCCGACTCCTGGCTTTTGGCGGTAAGCATGATTACGGGAATAAGAGCGGTCTTGGTCTCTTTTTTTAAACTCTTGCATACCTCAAGGCCGTCCATCCCCGGAAGCATTAAATCTAACAGGACCAGATCCGGGTATTCCCGCACGGCCATATCCAGGGCGTCCTCTCCGTCGCGCGCTGAAACAACCTTAAACCCTTCTTTCTTAAGGTTGTATTCGAGCATCTTTATAATATCCTTCTCGTCTTCTACAACCAGGATTTTTTCTTTCATCCCGCACCTTCTCTCTATTCAATTAATTAAACCGCAGATTTTAACAGTCAAATTTTATAAGGCGCGGGGTCCCTTCCCCGCCCCCTACAGACATTTACGCAGATACCGCATACATAAGAATCGACCTGGCGCTGCTTTTGGAATTCCCGCATCTGTTCAAGGCACCTGGCGTGGTCGAACTGTTCCGGGTTATCTTTTATCGCCCCGGCAGGACATATTTTAACACAAAGCCGGCATGAGCCGCAACCTTCTTTTACCGCACCATCCGGTTCCAATGGCATATCGGTCAGTATGGTCACCAGGCGGAACTGGCTTCCCAGCTCCCTGTTTACCAGAAGGTTATTCCGGCCGATCCATCCCAATCCGGCCAAAACCCCCAATTTCCTATGCGAGGCGTGCGCGCTTAATTTCTTCCAATCAACTATCTGCGAAGCGGGAATAGCCAGGCCAAGATAACCCTTTTTTTGTATATAATTTCCGACCCTCAGCGCCAGTTGATCAAGGAACATATTTATCATACGGTAATGGTGGAAATACATCCTCGTAGGGGCCTGTTCTATCTCGGAGAGGACGGCCCGGGAGATACGCAGCCCCAGGCATACCGCGCGGTCCATTTTCGCCAAGACTTTGGGGGATATTAAAAATTCGTTTTTTATATCGCTTATATCGGCTACGCCAAAAAGGTCGGCTTCCAGGGAAAGGCAGAAATTCTTTAGGTCAAGTTTGTTCTTTTCGGGCATAAGTCAGAGGGGCTTTTTCTTTAGTTCAAAATGGTCATAAACCATGATTTTCCCCGCGATTGGCAGGGATACTGATTTTCTTCAGGTAAACCATGAGCAGCGAGATTGCAGCGGGAGTCACTCCGGAAATCCGCGAAGCCTGCCCCAGGTTAAAAGGCCTGAACATGATCAACTTTTCCCTTATCTCGCGGGATATCCCCGGCAGGTTGCCGTAATCGAACTCCGCAGGCAGCCTTATCTTTTCCAGGTGCCTGAACCGTTCCACGTCTTTTAGCTGCCGATGAATGAATCCTGAATATTTTACCTCTATTTCAATCTGCCGCCAAGCGGATTCCGGGATTCCCGGTTTCAACCTATGTATCTTCTTTAAGGCTCCTATGGTTATTTGCGGGCGCTTTAAAAGCTCTTCCAGGCTTATTGACCTGTTAATTGCGGAAGAGTGGAGTTTTAGCAGCTTTGCGTTAATCTTTTTATCCGGCCTGATGCGCGTATCCCTCAAAAAGAGCATTCCCTCTTTTATCCCCTTGCGCTTTCTTTCTGCCTTATGGTAGGCCGCCGGGTTTAAAAGACCAAGTTCAAAACCAACCTTGCTTAAACGCAGGTCCGCGTTGTCTTCGCGCAGGATCAACCTGTGTTCAACGCGGGATGTAAACATGCGGTAGGGCTCAGGGGTCCCTCTGGTAGTCAGATCATCTATCAACACCCCTATATAGCTGCTGGCGCGGTCCAGGATGAAAGGTTGCTT
>JAQUKF010000061.1 GCA_028719265.1 Candidatus Omnitrophota bacterium | reverse complement strand
CCATGAAAAGCGTTCTCAAAAGTGATTATTTCAAACCTTCCCGAAGTTGCCCCGAATTTCCTGGCCAGCTTGATCGCGCCTTCGTTGGCCTCCGCCCCGGAATTCGCGAAAAAGACCTTCCCGGGAAAACTCCGGTAGATAAGCTCCTCGGCAAGCTTGGCCTGAAAAGGATGATAGTAATTATTCGGCACGAATATCAGCTTTCCCACCTGTTCGCGTATGCCCTGCATGACCTTGGGATGACAGTGCCCCACGCTGCCCACTCCCCAACCCGGAAAGAAATCCAGGTAAACCTTACCCTTAATATCCCAGAGCCGCGACCCCTTACCCTTGACAAAGACAACAGCCGTCTTGTTATAGGTAGGCATTATATACTCTTTATAAGCTTCAAAAATATTCTCCAGCTTCATTTCACGATCTCGGTTCCTATGCCCTTATCGGTAAATATCTCCAGGAGCAGGCCATGCGGGGTGCGCGCGTCAATAATATGCGTCTTCTTCACTCCCCCGCTGATAGCCGAAATACAGGCGTTCACCTTGGGGATCATACCCTGCTGGATGACCTTGCTTTCGATCAAGCCGCTTACCTCTTTGATGTGCAGGGTGGAAATAAAGGAATTCTTATCTTCGGCGTTACGCATGATCCCTTTAACATTGGTCATCAGGACGAATTTCTCCGCGGGCAGGCTTGCCGCAATGCTGGCAGCGGCCTCATCCGCGTTTACGTTATAGGCCTTCCTGTCCCTGCCTTTGCCCATCGGCAGGACCACTACTATCTTATCCTTGTGTAATTCCGCGTTCAACAACTCGGTGTTTATTCCTTTGATGTTTCCTACCAGGCCGATATCGATCTTGGTCTTCTTCTCCGCTTCGATCAGGTTGTCATTCTTGCCGTTCAAACCGACAGCCCTTCCCCCCATCTCGCCGATCTCTCTTACGATCATGTCGTTGAGCACCTGCAGCTCTTCTTCGACCACCTTCAATGTCTCTTCGTCGGTAACCCGCATCCCCTCGACGAATTCCGTCTTCTTCCCGGAAGCGCGTATGCGGTCGCTGATATTCGGACCCCCTCCGTGCACAAGGATAGGACGCAAACCCATAAAATTCAGAAAGACTATATCCTCCAGGACGCCGTTACGGATCTTGGTATCGCTCATTATGCTGCCGCCGTACTTGATAACGATGGCCTTCTTGTGGAACTTCTTTATATAAGGTAATGCCTCGATTAAAACATCCGCTTTCCTGATCGCCTCTTCCATTTTTCCTTCCTAGTTATACTCTGCGTTTATCTTGATATACCCCGGGGTAAGATCGGATGTATAAACGGTTGCGCAGGCATCCCCGCCTGACAAGCTGACTTTTAATCTTACCTGCCTGCCCTTTAAAGAACCCAGGTGTATTTTTAATTGATCTTCCCTGACGCCTAACCCGCTTGCGCCCACGGCCGCGACCACCCTGCCGAAATTCGGGTTTTCCCCGAAAACCGCCGTCTTAAACAGTGCGGAGTTGGCAATATTTAAAGCCGCCCTTCTTGCCTCACAGAAGTTCTTCGCCCGGCAGACATCGATCCGGATGAATTTAGTGGCCCCCTCTGCGTCCATAACTATCATCTTTGACAACTCCAGGCAAACCAGCTTCAGGGCTTTCGAAAAATCCCCAAGGGCTTTGCCGGAGGCGATAATCTTATTGCCGGCACGGCCGTTAGCCAGTACCAGCACCGTATCGTTTGTGCTCATGCACCCGTCCACGGAAATACAGTTGAAGGAAATCTCTACCGCCTCGGCTAAGGCCTTCTCCAGCGCCTGCCCGCAGATATTTGCGTCGGTCAAGATAAAACAAAGCATTGTCGCCATATTCGGCGCGATCATTCCGGCGCCCTTCGCGACAGCGCACAAGTTAACAGTCTTGCCTCCTATTTTTAAACTTACGCTGATCTCCTTGGCAAAGGTATCGGTGGTCATCATTGCCTTTGCCGCCTTATGTATGCCGGAGCCGGATAATCCGGAAACCAATCCGGGGATCCCTTTTTTGATCTTGGCTATGTCCAGCCTCTTCCCTATTATCCCGGTTGAATTTACCAGCACGCTGCTTGCCGGGATGCTTAACTGCCAGCCAAGGCAGCGGGCGGATTCTTCCGCGTCCCTTATTCCGGCCTTACCGGTAAAGCAATTCGCATTTCCGCTGTTTACCAGTAACGCCCGGAACGTTTTTGAAAGCTTCAGGTGTTTTTTGGAAACTGTCAACGGGGCCGCGATGATACTGCCGGTAGTGAACTTCGCCCTGGCAATCGCCGGGGCATCGGAATACAACAGGGCCAAATCCGCATCCCCGGACCTCTTTAATCCACAGGCAATGCCATTACCGCTAAAACCTGACGGCGGAATCGCCTTTAAAGATATTTTCACTTCTTGTTTTCCTCATTTTTAACCCGGCACCCTTCATGAACAGATAACTAAAAGGACGCGGGAGCTTATAATAACCCGGTTTTCTCCGGCAGCCCATACATAATATTCATGTTCTGTACCGCCTGGGCCGAGGCGCCTTTCAGCAAATTGTCTATAGCGCTGATCACGATGATCGTTCTGCCGAAATCTTTGACCCCGATATCGCAGAAATTTGTTTTTGCCACATCTCTTATCCTTGGGAAAGACCCATCGGCCTTAATGCGCACGAAAGGCTCTTTCTTATAGAACTTCCTGAAGAGCTCCGTAATATTCTTTGCCATCAGCCTTGCGCCCGGTTTCTTCTTGAGATAAACGGTCGAAAGTATCCCTCTTTCGATCGGGAGCAGGTGCGGCACAAAAACCACATCCAGTTTTTTTCCGGAAAACTTCGAAAGCACCTGGTTTATTTCCGGGGCGTGCTGGTGCGCGTTGACCTTATACGCCCTGAAATCGCCCTGTATTTCTGAAAAAAGGAATTCTTTTTCCACTTTTTTCCCTGCGCCGCTTACTCCGGATTTGGCATCGATAACTATGGAATCCTTATCCGCCAATTCAACCGCAAGCAAAGGAGCCAATGCCAGGATGGCTGAAGTAGGGTAACAGCCGGGATTAGCCAGGAGCCTGGCAGTCTTGATCTTCGCCCGGTAAAGCTCCGGCAGTCCGTAAACCGCCTGTTTCAAATTAGCTTTATCTTTATGGGTGACTTTATAATATTTTTCATATACCGAGGGGTTTGCGAACCTGTAGTCGGCGCTTAAATCTATCACCTTCTTACCCAAGCTTAGAAGCCTGGGGACAAAATTCATGGATACGGTATGCGGAAGGGCAAGAAAAACCAGGTCGCAATCCTTCTTTATCTTGGCCCAGTCGGGCTTTGTGCAGGAGATGTCCAGGCGGTTCTTGAATTTCGGGAAGACATCGGAGATTATTTGAGGGCCCCCTCCTCCTCTGCCGGAGTTAAAAAGCCCGCTGATCCTGACATTCGGATGATTAAGCAGCAACTCGATAAGCACTTCTCCTGTATGTCCGGTTGCGCCGATTATGCCGACATTAATGACCATCATACCCCTTATCCTCCGTAAGCTTATCTATCGATAAACCGATAAAGTATAATGAAGCCATAATAGAATAAATTTCATCTCCCGTCAAGGATTTTTCTCGTCGGGAAGAAAGGATGCTCCCAACGGGGGCGCAGCCGCGTTTCCCGTTGGCCGCCCCTGCCGCAAAACCCCGGACATTTTATGCAATAAAAAAGGATCCCGCTTCATAAACGGGATCCTTGATTTAACATTTCCTGCACCTTAATGCTATATTACCGGCTTTACCTCTTGGTCCACTGGAAGCGTTTACGCGCCCCTTTCAATCCGTATTTCTTGCGCTCCTTCATGCGCGGGTCCCGCGTCAAATATCCGTTCTTGCGGAAGATATCCTTGAAATTGGAATCCGCGATCAAAAGCGCCCTGGCAATACCCAGGCGCAAAGCCCCTGCCTGTCCGGTCAACCCGCCGCCGCTAAGCCGGGCGGCAATGTTAAATTTAGAAGAACTCTCCGTAAGCGCCAAAGGCTGTTTGGCTATGATCCTGTCGGTTTCACGCAGAAAATATTTCTCGAATGGCCGTCCGTTGATCGTGATCTTGCCGGTGCCGGGCTCCATGCGCACCCTGGCTGTCGATTCCTTGCGCCTGCCTAATGCTATATATTTAGTAGATTCGGTCATTACCTTCAAACCTCCAGGACGGTCGGTTTTACCCCCGTCATTTTATGCTTATCGTCCGCGTAAACCCTCAGCTTCTTTATCAGATCTCTGCCTAAAGGCCCTATAGGAAGCATCCTCTTGACGGCCAGGCGTATTACCGTAACCGGTCTCTTGGCTAAAAGGGTCTCCAAGGTCACCTCTCTCTGTCCTCCGGGATAACCGGAATACCTGCTATAAACCTTCTGTTTCATTTTCCGTCCGGTAACCTTGATCTTGGCGGCATTTATCACGATCACGCCGTCCCCGGTGTCAAGGTGCGGCGTAAAAATCGGTTTATGTTTTCCCCTCAGGATAGTAGCGGCCTTGACCGCCAGTCTTCCAAGGATCTTGTCTTTAGCGTCAATTATATACCACTTCCTGTTGATATCTTTTGGCTTTGCTGTATAGGTCTTTTTCATAGAAAATAAATTATACCAAAATAATAAATAAAGTCAAATAGATTTTTTTTAATATTTTACTTTCAGCAGGCATAATCCCTTTGCCGGCAGGGCCGGCCCGGCAAGCCTGCGGTTGCGCGCCTTAAGGATCCTTTCCATGCTTCCTTCGGCAAACCTTCCCCTGCCTATCTCCACCAGTGTTCCGGCTATATTCCTCACCATATTATAGAGGAAGCTGTCAGCCTCTATATCTATAGAAATAATATCCTTATCCTTCGTAACTCTTATCCTTTTGACCGTACGCACAGGGTTCCTGTACCTGCCTGTTTCTGCCGCCTGGAAAGAGCTGAAATCATGCCTGCCTACCAGGACCCCGGCCTCCCGGGGCATCAGCCTGACGTCCAGCGGATGGTGGGTGAAATAAACCCTGCCGGACAAAAGCGGCGAAGAATAGTTACGGTTGAGGATCGAATAACGGTAAATCTTGGATTTTGCGCAGAACCTGCTGTTGAAACCCGGCTCGGCCATACTGATCCGGGTTATCTTGATATCCTCAGGCAGCAGGCAATTCAATGCCCAGCGCATCCTGCGCAAAGGCATAACACTTGCGCTCTTGAAATTTGCTACCTGTGAAAGAGCGTGCACTCCCGAATCAGTCCGCCCCGCGACAATAAGCTTGACGTTCTCCTGCAGGACTTTTTTTAAAACCTTCTCCAGGACATATTGGACCGTGTTCCGGGGCCGGTAATTCGCTGCGGCCTTTGTCCTGTTTTGCACCTGCCAGCCATGGTAAGCTGAACCGTCATACTCTATTTCAAGCTTGAAATTAGGCATTCGGCGATCTGGACGGCATTGGTCGCGGCCCCCTTGCGCAGGTTGTCCGCCACGATCCACAGCCACAACCCTTTTTTATTGAAAGGGTCCTGGCGTATGCGTCCGACAAAAACCTCGTCCCTGCCTTCGGCGTCCTTGGGCATAGGGTAAAGATTATTCTTCGGATCATCCATTACAACTACCCCTGCGGATTTGGCAAGTATCTGCCTGGAACGCTCCGGGTCTATCGCCTTTTCGGTCTCGATATAGACCGACTCCGAGTGGCCGGTCCTTACGGCGACGCGCACGGTAGTAGCCGATATCTTCATTTTCGGAGCGTGCATGATCTTATGTGTTTCCTTGACCAGCTTCCACTCCTCATTTGTGTAACCGTCATCCGCAAAGCTTCCAATGTGAGGAAAACAATTATAGGCCAGCTGCTGAGCCATAAACCTGGTTATGCCTTCAGCCCGCACGCTGCCGAACCCTCCCTGAGATATTCTGGCGGTTTCGTTGTTCATCTGCTCCACGGCGGCCTTGCCGGCGCCGCTGGCTGCCTGCAGGGTAGTAACGATAATCCTTTTGATGCGGTATTTCTTATGCAACGGATTAAGGGCTACAACCATCTGGATAGTAGAACAATTGGGGTTGGCGATAATACCTTTATGTTTTTTGATATCGGCGGCATTTACCTCCGGCACAACCAGCGGAACGCGCGGGTCCATGCGGAAATCCGCGCCGTTATCGATGACTACCGCGCCCCGTTTCACCGCCTCGGGCGCATAAGTTACGGCAGCCCCTTTCTCCCCCTCTGTTCCGGCGAACAAAGCGATGTCGATGCCGCGAAAACCTTCCGCGGAGACCGCCTCCACCGGATAAATGTCGCCGTCCACATCCATATCCCTGGAGGAACGCGCGAAAACCTTCAGTTCTCCAACCGGGAACCTGCGCTGCTTTAATACCCGCAGCATTTCTACCCCGACCGCTCCTGCGCCGATAACCGCAACATTGTACTTTTTCATCGAAATTACCCCTTAAGGTTTTTAGCCACCAGGTCGCCGATCTGGGACGTGGAATATCCCGTTTTACCGGCAGCCAGCGACTTCAATTTCTCCCTGGCTACCCAAATAACCGCATCCTCCACCGCCGCCGCGGCCTTTTCCTGGCCCAGGTTTTCCAGCATCATAGCGCCTGCGCAAATCGCAGCCAAGGGGTTAATCACGTTCTTGCCGGTATATTTCGGTGCGCTTCCTCCTATCGGCTCAAACATAGATACGCCCTGCGGGTTGATATTGCCTCCGGCGGCAATCCCCATCCCCCCCTGTATCATGGCCCCCAGGTCCGTTATAATATCCCCGAACAAGTTGTCGGTCACGATCACGTCAAACCATTCCGGGTTCTTCACGAACCACATTGTCGTGGCGTCCACGTGCGTATAATCAGTCGAGATATCCGGGTACTCCTTGGCCAACTCGTTGAAGGTCCTCTGCCAAAGGTCCCAGGCATAGGTCAAAACATTGGTCTTGCCGCAAAGCGTCAGCTTTTTCTTTTTGTTGCGCTTGCGCGCGCATTCAAATGCGTATCGGATGCAGCGTTCCACCCCTTTGCGCGTGTTATACGAGATCTGGATAGCCACCTCATCCTTGCTGCCCTTATCCCTGAACTCCCCCATGCCTTTATACAACCCTTCGGAATTCTCGCGTACGACCACAAAATCAACATCCTCCGGCTTCTTGTCTTTTAGCGGGC
>JAQUKF010000060.1 GCA_028719265.1 Candidatus Omnitrophota bacterium | reverse complement strand
TCTTTGAAGGTCACGGTTTGGACAGGCGGCGTCCTTGTCATCCTGGTGGTATGGTTCTTCCTGCGGCAGTTCCTGTCCAGCTTGATCATTGCCATGACCATACCTTTCTCGCTCCTGATAGCCTTTATCTATCTTTTCTTGAGCGGAAATACCATAAATATTATAAGTCTTTCCTCTTTGACCATTGCTATCGGTATGGTGGTAGATAATGCCATTGTGGTTGTGGATAATGTGCATCGCCACATGGAAAGGGGCAAGCGCCCGCAGGAGGCCGCGATTTTCGGCACCTCCGAGATGTTTTTGTCTATCGCCGCCTCAACTCTTACCACCGTAGTAGTCTTTTTACCCATGTTATTCATTACCGGAGTAACCGGGATAATGTTCGGAGGCCTTGCGGTCATAATCACGGTTACGCTGGTGGCTTCGCTTTTTACCGCCTCCACCTTTACCCCGATGCTTTGTTCGAAGTGGATGCGCGTCAATGATGAAAAGAAAGGCAGGAACAAATTCTTTGTCAAATTCTATGATTTCAGCGAGCATATTTTTAACAATTTGGAAGAGTTTTATGCAAAGGTCCTTGCCTGGTGTTTAGGGCATAAAAAAATGGTTGTCCTGGGTTTCCTGGGTGTTTTTATCTTCAGCCTTTTCCTGGTAAGGTTTGTAGGGAATGAGTTTTTCCCGGAAGAGGATTCCGGAGATATACGCTCAACCATTGCTTTGCCGATAGGCACGCGAGTGGAAGAGACGGATAAAGTCGCCTACAAGGTGGAAGATATTCTCAAAGAAAATGTCCCGGAAGAAAAGTTCATGTATGTTTTCAGCGGTCAGGGTTCGGCGACGAGCCTTTCTATGGGCAGACAGTCAGGCAGCCACATAGTTTCAAGCGGGGCTAAGCTTGTGCCGAAAAAAGAGAGAAAAAGATCGGTCAAGGAGATCGGGCAGATCATCAGGAATAGGATCAGGCAGATCCCCGGAGTAATCAAGACGGATATCACTACCGGCAACCCGATAAGCTCAATGATCACCGGGACGGGAGGCAAGCAGATCCAGGTTGAGATCATCGGGCATTCTTTCGAAGATACCGATGAGGTTGCCAATAAGGTCAAGAAGATGATGGAGGCGATTCCCGGGACGGCGGACGTTTCGATCTCACGTGACCTTAACCGTCCGGAATTAAGGATAGAGGTTTACCGCCAGAAGGCTTCCAGTCTTGGGCTTAACATGCGTACCATAGCCGACAGCGTAAAGACGTTCGTAGAAGGATCGACTGCTACCGAATACAGGGAGAAGGGAGAAACCTATGACATATACGTACGGCTTGAAGATGAATTCCGTTCCAATCCGGAGGATGTGGGGAACCTGACCATTATTTCTCCTTTTACCGGCAAGCAGATCAAGCTGAGCAGTATCGCCCGTATTTACGAAGTCACCGGGCCGGTTGAAATAGAGAGAAAGAACAGGGAGAGAGTGGTGAGGGTGGAGTGTAATACTTATAAACGCTCCATGGGCAAGGTGATCGAGGATATAAAGAGCGAACTGCGCAAGATCCCCATATCTTCCGATATCATGATAGATTTCGGAGGGGATGCCGAAGAGCAGGGGAAGGCCTTCAAAGACCTTACTTTCCTGCTGATTTTGGGCATGTCGCTGGTATATATGGTCATGGCTGCGCAATTCGAATCGCTCCTTGACCCATTTATCGTCATGTTTGCCGTACCATTTACTTTCACGGGGGTAATATTCGCGTTCCTGGTTACCAACACGAATTTGAGCATGATTACCTTTTTGGGGATAGTCATGCTCATGGGTATTGTCGTAAACAACGCTATCGTCCTGGTCAGCTATATAAATATATTGCGCGCCCGCGGCTTAAGCATGTTTGAAGCAGTTACCATGGGAGGCAAGGAGAGGTTGAGGCCAGTGCTTATGACAACGATCACTACCTTGGCGGGCCTTCTTCCTTTGGCTCTTTCTACCGGAGAAGGATCGGAGACCTGGCAGCCGCTGGGCATAACCATGATCGGAGGATTATCTGTTTCCACATTCGTAACCATGCTGTTTGTTCCTACGCTCTATGCGATATTTAATTCGATATCCAAAGAGAAGAAAGGGAATAAGTAGAAATGATGAAAATGCTTATGTTGTGTTATAACGAAGCGATCGATGATGAAATAATGGAAATACTGGAAAGCTGTACCTTAAAGAATTACACCAAGATAAAAGGGGTATTCGGCAGGGGGGAGACATCCGGCACACACCTGGGTAACGATGTTTGGCCGGGCAGGAATAATATTTTGTATGTAGCTTGCCGGCAAGAAGAGGCAAAACAAGTATTCTCATGCGTTAAGGAATTGCGTAAAAGATTAGGCAAAGAAGGGGTCAAGGCTTTCAGCTGGGCTCTGGAAGAGATAAGCTAAAATATTTGTTGAATAATAACGGGGTCAGGATTATTTTTCCAACAAACGAGAAAATAATCCTGACCCCATTTTGTTTCGCTGACCCCATTTTGTTTCGTTTTTACTTGACAAATGATGAAAATATGCTATACATATAGTATATTCAGTACTTTTAGTAATTACTAAAACTAATAAGTATTCCCCCAAACCCAGGCGCTATGGAAAAGAAACTTATATCCGCGCAGGAAATAGTCTCTAAATTCAACACTCCATATCAAACAATCAATTATTATACAGCTTTAGGATTGCTTCCGGTTGCCGGCAGGATGGGCAACAAGCGTATGTATGAGGAGGCTGTGATCAAGGAGCGCCTGCAGAAGATATCCGAGCTGGCCAGGGAAGGGTATCCTTTGAATTTGATAAGAAAGAAGTTACTTGGATTATAGTACAATTGTAACTATATGTTTTTCAATAAGTTAAATCTCTAATAAAAATATAGAAAATGAGTTATTTCGCGATATTAGGATTAAATAGAGAGCCGTTTTCAACCAGCCCCGACCCGAATTTCTTTTACGAATCGAGTGAGCACAGGGCGGCATTGATGCGGCTTGTTATCGAGATCCGCTTGAAGCGCGGGTTGAGCGTGGTCCTTGGGGATGTGGGGACCGGAAAAACCACTTTATCAAGAAAACTTTTCCAGATGCTGAAGGAAAGGGAGGATGTCATTTTTCATATGGTCCTTGATCCTACCTTTGAATCCGAAGAGATATTCCTGGATTCTCTTGTGAGGACATTCGCCATAGAGATGAATAATCCTCATCCTACGATACTTGATTACAAAGAAGCGATAAAAAGATATTTGTTCGAACAGGGGGTTGAGAAGAACAGGACCATAGTTCTCTTGATCGATGAGGCGCAGAAATTGAATTCGCTTTCACTGGAGGCTTTGCGTATGCTCCTGAATTACGAAACTAACGAATTCAAATTATTGCAGCTGGTAATCCTCGGCCAGATGGAACTCCTCCCCCGGCTTACCGAAGTAAGGAACCTGATAGACAGGGTAAGCCTTTTATATACGCTTTCTCCTTTCGGCATAGATGAGACAAGGGAGATGATCGAGTTCCGCATAAAGCAGGCAGGTTACAACGGCAGGGAGAAACTTTTCAGCGAATTGGCGATCAGGGAAATCTTTAAATATACCGAAGGCTATCCGCGGCGCATAGGGATGTTGTGTCATAAGGCGCTGAAGCTTCTGGTAATGAAGAACAAGCAGTTCGTGGATAACGAGATCATTAAAGAGATTATTGAGCACGAAGCCAATCTGAGATGGCAAAAAACAAACCTACTCCTGAAGAACAACTATTGAACCTGATCGAAGATACCGAGGGGCCGGGTTCCCTGGGTCTTAAGCGCAAGAAGTCGTCCCCTCTTACCGGATTCAGTTTTAATTCGCTCTTTTCTTACCTGGCGCACCTCAAGCTTTCGTTAAAGGATCTGTTCATACGGATAAAAGGCGGAATAGATGAGCCGAACCTGAAAGTCTGGAACAAGATCCTGGTGGTGGCGGCAGCGATTTTGTTTATTTATCTGAGCGCGGATTTTACGCTCAGGCGCCTGGATTTAAAACAGTTTATCAAGAAGGCTTCGGCGCAAAAGGCGAGGAATTTTGAAAGGGAGGTTAGCCCGGAAGTAAAACCGTTTTTGTATTATCTCGAAATGGTGCAGCGCAGGGATATATTTACCCCGGTCAAATTAGAAGGCGCAGAGAACCCGCAGGAGGAGACGAAAAAGGAGCTTGCCGCTATGCTCAAGGAACTAAAGCTGGTTGGGATATCCTTGAGCGGTGATCCGGAGGTGATCATTGAAGATACAAAGGCCAACAAAACCTATTTTCTTAAAGAAGGGGACTCGATCAATAATTTCAAGATAGACAGTATTTCTAAGGATAAGGTAATACTGGAGGCCGAAGGGCAGAAGATGGAGTTAATGTAAATGAAGAAGATAGCTATTATGACCTTGTTTTTGTTCCTTATTGCCAACTTAGGGGTTGCCGTTACACATGCCCAGAATGCCTCCGGAGAAAAACGCACCGGGACAGCCAAAACGACGGAAAAGACACCCGCAGGGAAGAATGATGACAAGAAAGAATCTGCTGCCGCTGCCGCACAAGAGGAGGCTTTGGAGGACGCCAGCGATCCATTCTCCGGGCTTTCCAGGAAAATATCCCTGGATTTGCGCAGTATGGATATTATGGATACAGTTAAATTCTTATCCAAGCAGGGGGATTTGAATATCGTGGCTACCAAGAATGTCAACGGCAAGATAACTCTCTTCCTGAAAGATGTTACGATTTCCGATGTCCTGGATATGATCCTTTTGACCAACAGCCTTGCCTGCGAAAAGAAGGCCGGGATCATTACCTTAATGACGGAGAATGAATATGAGGCCCTCTATGGAGAAAAATATACGGATAAGAGAGAGACTAAAACCATATCCCTTAAATATGCCGATCCCAAAAGGATAGGGGCCATACTTGGGAATTTAAAGAGTTCAGTGGGGAAGGTGATCATAGATGAATCTACCGGTATGATCATTCTTATCGATACTCCGGCTAAAATAAAAGAAATGGAAGAGGCTGCATCCAGGGCCGACATCTCCACCGTTAACCGGGTACTCCCGACGGTGCGCGAGGCCTTTGAGTTGGACTACGCCAAGATAGGGGAGATCAAAGGCGAGATATCCAAGGCCTTGACCAAGGATGTCGGGACCATGGAAGTTGACGAGCGGACCAATAAACTGGTGGTCACGGACCTGCCGCATAATATGGAAAAAATCAGGAAGCTGGTTGCGGATTTCGATTCCAAGACCAGGGAGGTGCTTGTTGAGGCAAAGATAGTCGAGATCACCCTTAACGACGATTTCGCTATGGGGGTGGATTGGCAGAAGGTTTATGGTCTGGCTGAGGATTCCCTTACCTTTACCGGTTCATTCCCTTTCAGCGCGCCTATCTCTTCCAGCTCTTCAATGGCGCTGACCGTTGGGACCCTGGCTAACAATAAATACACTTTTGCCCTGGAGCTGATAAAGAGTTTCGGCAAGGTGAAGGTAGTTTCCTCACCGCATATCGTTGTATGCAATAACGAAGAGGCGAAATTCATGGTCGGTACGCGCGAGGCTTATGTGACCACGACCATCACCACCGGTGATGTTACCACTACGACATCCGAGAGCGTACAGTTTATAGATGTAGGCGTAACCCTTTATGTCACCCCTACGATAAATAAGGACGGGTTCGTGAAAATGCATATCAAACCGGAGGTAAGCTCGATAGCCGACTGGCTGGAGACTACCGAAGGCAACAAGATACCTATAGTGGATACCTCGAATGTCGAAACGGATGTTCTGGTCAAAGATAACAATACTATCATTTTGGCCGGTTTGATAAAGAAAACTTCGAATAAAGATACATCTAAAATGCCCGTTTTGGGCAGCCTGCCCGTGGTAGGCAAAATATTCAGTAATATTTCGGATATAAACGAGAAAAAGGAATTGGCTATCTTTCTGACCCCTCATGTGATTACCGGCTCCGATGAAATGTTCAGGCTCAGGGAAGACGTAAAAATGAGGAAACCTCCTAAAAAATGAACAAACGTAAACTGGCGATCATTATAGGTATTCCGCTGGCCATCCTGGTTATTGCCTTGGTGGTATCAATATATACGATATCAAAGAAAAAAGCGGAAATAAGAAAATTACATGATGACCTGAAGAGTACTAATGTGGAGGTTGGCCGCCTGGAGAAACGTATTGAATCGTTGAATACGGAAAAGAATTCCCTGGCGGGGGCTAAACTGAGCCTGGAGGCAAAGCTGGTCAATTTGGAACAGGAGATAAGCGACGCCAAAAAGAAAGAGGCGGGCTTAAACAAGAAGCTGACTTCATTCGCCGAGACAAAAAAGAAGCTGGAAAGTGATCTTGCCCAGACTATCCAGTTGATGCGGGATAAGCTTAATGCCCTGGAAGAGAAGAGTAAAAAAGAAATGATGCGCAAGGGTAAACAATATATCGAACAGAAAAAAGAACTTGACTTCCAGGTGACGGAGCTGAATCAAAAACTGAAGACCTTAAATGAGGAGAAAGATATCCTTGAAAAGAACGCACTTGAGGCCGCCAAGGTAACCGAAAAGTTGATGAGGGAGAAAGAGAAATTGGACCATTATAAGCGCGGTCTCTATTATGAAAATAAACAGGATTATGAGTCTGCGGTGAAGGAATACGAGGCGATATTGCAGATAGACCCGCAGGATGCGAATATTTACCTTCGCCTGGCCAGTATCTATATTTATAGTATAAAGGATCCCGATCGCGCGGATTTTTACGCTAAAGGTTATGCTATCTTAAGCAGCCGGGATAAGCAGCAGGGTAAAGAGGAAGATACCAGGACTCCTCTGTCAAAAGCAGTGGATGAGAAGATAGCCTTGACCGAGAAATTGAACGAAGCGGAGCAGAAGCTGGTCCAAAAGGATCAGCAGAAGAATGTTCAGGCCGGGGATTTGAGAGAATTATTCGGGACTTACAGGGAAAAGGCGCTTAAGCGTCACTATAATCTGGCGATAATATACGAGAATTCAGGAAGGTTTAGGGAGGCGGCCCAGGAATACGAGAAGACGCTGGCAATTTGTCCGGATGATGCGGATATTCATTATAATTTAGCCATTGTTTATGACGATCATCTGCAGGATAACGAAAAAGCCATTATTCATTACCGCAGGTATCTTGAATTACGTCCCGAAGCCGAAGATTACAACAGGGTGATAGAGTGGATGGCGGAGGCCAAGGAAG
>JAQUKF010000059.1 GCA_028719265.1 Candidatus Omnitrophota bacterium | reverse complement strand
GCATCCACCCCCATGGCCAAAGCGTAGAACAAAGGGATCTGCGCGTCAGTCAGGATATTGATGGTCTTGAAATGATAGCCGATCAGGGCAAAATTGGTAAATCCAATAGTAGTGATAAATGTAAAAACCGTATATATCCAGAAAACCCTGCTCAATTTGTCCGCTTGAGGCCCTTTGACCAAAGGTGCTTCAAGTACCGCCGGCTCAGGCAGGCGCCGGTAAGCGATAAAAATACAAAAGATGACCAGGATCAGGGGGATCCAAAGCAATGAATATCCGAACTGATAATCCGAAAGGGACCTGGACCCTCTGCCAAGGAACAGGAAAAGCCCGGTAAAAATAAGCGGCCCGGCAATAGCCCCGATTTGATCAAGCACTTCGGCTATGGCAAAACCGAAACCAGTCCCCACCTGTTTTGTGGCCTGGGAAAGGATAGTGTCCTTTGCCGGACTGCGCAGGGCCTTACCCAACCTCTCTATAATAATAAAAATAACCGCTACCTGCCAGATGCCGGTCAAAGCAAGCAGCGGAACGCTGACCAGCAGGCCGTAGCCGATAAAGGTAAACAGCCAATAAGCCTTTGTTTTGTCGGCAAAATACCCCGAGGCCAGACGAACGGCATACCCCAAGAATTCGGCAAGCCCGGCGGCCAAACCAACTATTGCGGCAGTCGCCCCCAAAGTCTTAAGGTATGGCCCATTGACGCTGCGCGCCCCTTCATAGACCACGTCGCCGAACAGGCTGACCAGGCCAAAAAGAAAGATAATTTGAAATGCGGTTTTTCTATGATTATTCATAATGGCAAGACGTTGTCCATAATTCTATCACATTCAAAGGGTTATACAACAATTCTTTCCCGAGGCCTGCCTCTTCTTTTCGGGAATAATCTACCGCCTTCTCTCATTATCTTACCTGTAAATCCATTATCCCCTACGGGAATATCCAGCTTACGGAATATCTCATCTTCCCCGCTGTTATGTACATTTAAAAATTCCCTGTAAGCTATACGTCTTACGTTAATGGTTTTACCGAATTCGGCAAAAGCCGGATCTTCAGTAGTAATACCGTCTTGTTCCCCCAGACAATAGAACTTTGCGCTGCCGAAACGGTAATCTTGCGCCCGGGAAACAATCTTCGCCCTAACAGGATTCCTTTCAATATATCTACCGCAGGCAAATAAATATCTTTCTTTTTGTATCGGCTGGAGCTTAAACCTACCCTGCCATAAGAATCCCGAGGTAGAATAATTATTATGATGATAAGAGGTGTATGCCCGGTTAAGCCCAGCCATACAGCTTGATATGCGTTCAGGTTCAGCAATCTCCAAAAGCAAATGATAATGATTCGGCATGAGTATCCAGTGATATATCTTTAAACCAAACCTACCTACATATCTTCTGAGTAAATACGTAAAATAAAGGTAATCTTGCGATCCATTAAAAATCTTTTCTTTTTTATTCCCCCTGTTAATTACATGATAAACAAAAGAAACGGACAACTGATGCTTTCTGGCGTATGGCATATATTTCTCCTTTTAACTTAAGAGACGTAGTAAAAAGAGAATTCTAACAATTATTTCCCAAGATAAATCATTTTATCTAAAAGGAAGGTTCTTTTGCGGAAAAAAATTTCCAAAGAATTGTTTCGTAACTTACTTAATTATAAGCGGTTAGCGAAAACGTCTTGGGTTTCTTGGGTTTGTTGGTTTTTGGGGTGGTTTGGGACGGGTTGTTTCGCTGAATTTATCCAGGGTAAGCTCCGGGTGCTTGGATATGGGCAATGTGGCATTGATGAGCTTCTCGATATTGCGCACGTCCTTCCCCTGGTCTGGAGTGGCAAAAGAAATGGCATGCCCCCTGTGTCCTGCTCGGGCGGTCCTGCCTATACGGTGCACATAGCTTTCCGCGTCTTCCGGCAGGTCGAAATTTATCACCAGTTCGATCGCCGTAACATCGATCCCTCTTGAAGCTATATCGGTAGCCACCAGCACCCTGTACTTGCCGGACTTAAAACCCTCCAGGGCTTCCCGGCGCTGGATCAGCGAACGATTGGAGTGGATCTCCGAAGCGGAATATTTCATCTCCCTGATCGACCTGACGATCTTCCTGGCGTTGTACTTGGTGCGCGAGAACAAAAGCACCGAACCGTGATACTGCGCCAGGACCTTCTTGAGCAACTGGATCTTTCTCTCCTTCTTAACGATGAAGAGCTCCTGGGTAACCCTTTCGGAGGTCGTACCGGAAGGAGCGATCTCAACACTTAAGGGCAGCTTCATGTATTTAGAGGCGATATCCATTATCTCCCTGGGCATGGTCGCCGAAAAAAGCATGGTCTGCCTTTCTTTCGGGAGAAAACGCAATATCTTCTCTATCTGCGGGGCAAACCCCATATCCAGCATGCGGTCCGCCTCATCCAAAACAAGCATAACAACACTGTCCGGCAGAAAATTCCATTGCGACATGTGGTCGATCAGTCTTCCGGGGGTGGCGATTACCAGACGCGGATCCTTACGCAGGGCCTGCACCTGCGGCTCCATAGGCGCCCCGCCGATAAGACAGGCGGTCTTCATGCCGAAGGCATGCGCCAATACCTGGCAGGCCTCATTTATCTGTATAGCCAATTCCCTGGTCGGGGCAAGCACCAGCCCTATGCCTTCCTTCTGCGCAAGGCGCTGTATCATAGGGATAGCGAAAGAATGCGTCTTGCCTGTACCGGTCTGGGCAATACCTATTATATCCTTACCCGCGATAGCCAAAGGAATGGCTTTGAACTGGATAGGTGTCGGTACCCTGAAATTCATTCGCCCAAGGATATCCAGGATCTTCGGGGCTATACCCAGGCCGTAGAAAGTGGCCTCCCCTCCAACAGGATTATCTAATTTCATATTGTCTCGTTCTTTTCCGTTCATCTTGCTTTAATTATACTTCTTCTCCAGCCGTAAAGCTAATCATTTTTTGCCAGGTCAGTAAGGAACTTCGCCTTAAGCAGTCCTTCCTCCCACTCTCCGGAAACGGTAGAATCCCAAACTATCCCCCCGCCTATGCCCATCTGGCCACGGCCGTCTCTAATGAGCAGTGTGCGGATGGGAATATTGAAAAACATATCTTTTTCCGGGCTGATATAACCGATAGTCCCCGTATAGATCTGCCTTTCCTCTTTTTCCAGCTGCCTGATTATCTCCATGGCGCGTATCTTCGGCGCCCCGGTTACCGAACCCGAAGGAAAAAGCGAGGAAAAAAGCCTATAAAGCGGGATATCCTTCTCTATCCTGGCTGTAACAGTGGAGGTCATCTGACAAAGCGTCTTATATCTTGCCACCTCGAATAATCTGGGAGCCCTGATATCGGAGGCCAATCTGCCCATATCATTCCTTAAAAGGTCGGCGATCATCACGTTCTCCGCCCGGTTCTTCAAATCATATTTCAGCCGCAATGAACAGAACAAATCCGAAAATATATCCGTTCCCCTCGGCCAGGTGCCTTTCATGGGCCTGGTCTCTATGCGTTGTCCTTCTTTCCTGATGAAAAGCTCCGGGGACAAAGATAATATATTAAAATCCGGACATTCGATATATGCCGGGTAAGGTACCGGCTGTTCTTTCAAAAGCCGCCTGTAGAGCGCGAACGAATCTGCGCGGAAATCAAACAGCAGCTTCAGGCAATAGGTGATCTGATAGACATCCCCTTTGGCTATATAATCACGGATGGCGCCGATATTAAAAGCGTATTCTTCACGCCCTGTATTTAAACGCATGTTCTCCGGCAGGCCCCCTATGGGCATAAGAGGCATTCCGCGCGCATCTTCAGGCTTCCGGTAAACCCCGAAACAAAGCAGAGGGAAACCGTAATCCCTCCGCAAGAACAGCTTCTCTTCAAAAGAATACCCCACCTCGTAAGATAAGAATCCCGCCAGGTAATACCCTCCAGCCAATGCCTCCTCCATCTGCTTAAAACAATCCCCTGTCAAAGAAGGATCAAAGCAGGATATGACAGAGACGGGGCGGGCGAATAAAAGGTCATTTTTCTGGAATTGGATTAATACCTTCATTAAATGGGGACGCGCCTAAATTCTAATTGATCAAGACTTCCGTAATCGTCATGCTGATCTTGAGGAAAGACTCTTTCTTTTGGGGGGTCAGGCGGAACTCCGATACCCTGAGCAATTTTGGAGAATTCTCCAGCTGATAAATGAAATCTGAAAGGTTGTTGATCTTTGCCTCCGCTTCCACCTTCACGCTGTACTTCTTGTAAGATTCACCCTTTTCGACCTGGCCCGGCTTCATATCCAGTATGAAAACGGAGACGCTGTTGGCCATCTTTTCTATGCTGCTCAACAGGGCCGCGGTCGTTTCTTCGTCGGACTGCTCCTGCTTTATACCTTGGGCGAATTTGTCATATTCGTTCTTTATCGACTGCTCCTGCGCCAGGATAAGCATGGACTTGCTCAACTTCTTTTCCTCCAGGCTTATCTTGCCGTTAAATCCTTCCAATTTACTTATCACCGGCTTAAAGACTACCCGGTCCAGTAACAGGACGCCCACTATCGCCACCGTTATATAAAACAGGCGTTTCTCTTTTTTAGATAACCTCGATAAAAAATCCATCTTCTCTATAGTTTGTATTTATCCGAGATCTTGTACTTTTCCTCCAGGGGACAGGATATCTCGAAATCCGTAATCTCCTTTTTGCCCTCTTTACGCTTGGTGGCGTATTTGGTCTTTACGTTCTGGAAATAAGGGGAATCCTCCAGCCTGCTTACAAAGTTAAAGACCTCGGACATCTCGTTTGACTGCCCGCGCAAGGTAAGGGCATCCTTGCCGTCAAAAGTTATCGAAACCAAATGCATTTCCGGGGTGATCGCCTTATGTACCTCATAAATAAGGTTAAGCGACATCCCCCGGGTGTAAACCCTGTCCTTTATCGTCTCTATCCCGCTCACCATACCGTTCAATGCTTTCGTCTTATCCTGGATCTCTGTGAGGCGCTTCTTCAACTGGTTAAGATAACGTTCTTTGTTATACATCCTGCCCAAAAAGACCCCGGAGACCGCCACCAGGATAAAAACCAGCAATATGCCCATAAGGTAGAGGTCCTTCCCCTTCTCTTTTACCGCCTTGCCTATCTGATGCTCCTGGGGGATAAGATCGATCTTGTGCTCGCTTGCAGGCAGACCCAGCCCGAGCAGCCCGGCAAAGGACAGATCCGTCCTGACCAGATTATTATAAGCGACCGCCCCTTCTCCGCTTAAAGGAATATCCTTGAACTGATCTACGATTTCTACAGAAGGACCCAATTCTTTCTCCAGGACCGCCTTGTCCAGGCTGTCAGCCACCAGGCGCGGCCGGCTGATAATGATCTTATCGATCTCCTTGCCGATTATCTCGTTCTGATAGGCGTAAATAGAATGGTTTACCTCCTCGATAAACTTCTTTTGCCAAAGGTCGAACTGCCCGGGGAACTGAGAAACTCCCAGCGAGATGCTCCTGCCAAAAACCAGCTTATCGCCAAGCACGACCTCGAAATCGCTGGCATCATAATCTATCTCGATCAATACCTGCACCTTCTCGGCCGGAGGCTTCTGGGCATAGACCAGGCTTCTCCAGTTCAACAAACCTTCAGAGCTGAAACTCACCTTCTGCACCTTAAGTCCCGCCGATTCAATGATCTTGAAACACCTGTTTACAATATCCTTGTGCACGATCACCAAAAGCACCTTGCTGTAACCTTCCGCGTTACTACCGAGGATCTGATAATCTTTGATCACCTCGTCGCTGGCATAAGGCGTCTGCTTGCCTATCTGCAGTTCGATCATATCCTTGATCTCGGCCGGGTTCGATGACGGCAGGTCAAGGTTCCTGGTGGTTGTTTGATGCCGGGGGATGGAAAGAATAAGATAGCGTGAATTTATCTTCAACTCCGAAGCCATCGCGGAAACCTTCGAACTTATCTGCTCGTCGGTCAAATTAGCGATCTCCAAGACCTTGACCATAGAGACCTTTTTCTCGCGTTTAAAGACCTTCACCTGGACCAGGCGCAGCCAGTTGCCGTCTATCTGAAAGACTGTAGTAACCTGCTCCTGCTTCTGGAACAAACTTGCTAAGTTAATTTTCATGCCAATATAGTAATTTAGGCCCTTTCTCGTCCTGGCGGCTTATCACGCAAACAACCCCCCGGGAACGCTGTCCCCTGGCGTTCTCAAGTATCCCAAGCGAGCTTATCCTGAAAGTATCCGATTTTACCTTGAACATATTCCTGGAAATCAAGCTGTTGATCTGAGTAGCCTCCTTGGTAAACAGGGAGCCCACATTCATCAACTCCTGGGGCGCCTTGAAGACATAATCATCTTCGGTGCCGGGCAGGCCGTCCGAACCCTGGCGGAATTTAATTATCTTTTCGCAAAGGCTGTCGTCCAGGCCGAGGGCATAAAAAGAATCGAATCCCGCGGTATTTATATTAACCTGCTCCGTTCCGTAAACAGTGATCACGTCTTTGATCCTGGAAAATATCTCCGGCGTCATCCCTTTTACCAAAAGGAGCTCCTCGGCTATCTGAAAATTCCCGTTTTTACATCCGTAAGGAGAAGACAGCTCCTGGTAATACTCGTTTTCCGCCCCTCCCGCCGAAACCGCAACATCCTTATCCCTCCAATCCACGATGCAGGCGGCAATATCTAACGCCTCATCCGTACCTGCTCCGCCGATATTCTCCAACAAAGTTGCCAATACGTCAAGCGGGACCTTATTTATGTCTATCCTGCCCGCCTCATCCATTGCCCCGTAAAGAGCAACCTCCTCTTCGCCGGGCTGGCCGGTTGTATTGTAACTGACGGTAATAAAACCGCCGCCCATCGGAGACTCCTTGAAGAAATCCTCGCTGTTGGCCCATGATTCATTCAGGGCATCGGTATTTTTCTCTTCGTCGGCGTACAATTCGGCGACCGCCCTTTCCACGCCCGCGCAGGCCAGATAATACATCCTTATCCTATCCTGCAGGTGGTCGGCAAACTGCAGCTGTGTCCTTACCATAAACCCTAAATTCACCACCAAAATCGTCAAAAAACCAAGCACCCAGAGAGTCACAATAAGTATGCTTGCCCGGGCGCCATTTTTCCGTACTGACATAAGCCTGCCTATTTGATAAGTTCTATCTTCTGTTCACCCGTGCCGATAGGGATCAACACCGTCTTGGATTGTTTCGACTCCTCTACGGAATCCTCCTCTGCGGAAGCGCTCCCAAAAACAAACTCTATTCTTACTGCCTGGGGAAGAGTGTCCTGCTCTCCCTTTACCCACTTATCCT
>JAQUKF010000058.1 GCA_028719265.1 Candidatus Omnitrophota bacterium | reverse complement strand
GGAATTTACCTTTAAAGAAATATACCGGCAAATACACCAGCGCGAACACCAGGCAAATTATATCATACAAAATAATCATATTTTTGTTTCTGCTTTTTATCCCTGAATACTAACTGCTGTCTGCTAAATGCCGATTTTCTACGCATGAGGATGCACCTTGTCATAAACACTCTTCAGCTTCTCGGTCGTTAAATGGGTATAAATCTGCGTAGTGGATAAGTTCGCATGGCCCAATAGCTCCTGTACCGTGCGCAGGTCGGCCCCGCGGTTCAAAAGATGCGTGGCAAAGGAATGCCGGAAGGTGTGCGGGGAAACCCCAGGCCTCATCTCGGCCGAACGAAGGTATTTCTCCAGGACATAACGCACCCCGCGCGCGCTGATGCGCGAGGAGTTCCTGTTCAGGAATACGGCGTTGGACTGCTTCTTTCTTTTGTCCAGGTATTTCCTTATGGCCGAGATAGCCGCCTCCCCTATAGGCGCCACCCTCTCCTTCTTGCCCTTCCCCCGGATCTTTATTATTCCGCTGATGAAATCAATATCATCGAGGTTCAAGCCCACCAGCTCTGAAATACGCAGGCCGCTTGAATAAAACGACTCCAGGATCGCCCGGTCGCGCAGGCCCAATATGTCCGTTTCATTCCTGGCAAAAGCCGACTCGATGAGCTTCTTGACCTCCTCTTCCGTCATGAACGAAGGCAGGTGTTTTTCAAGCTTGGGGCTGGAAAGCATAAGGATCGGGTTTGCCTTGATATAGCCTTCGCGGGACAGGAACCTGAAAAAACTGCGCAGGGCCGAAAGCCGGCGGCCGACGGTGCGGCTGCCCAGGTTCTTTTCTTTCAGGACGGCCAGGTATTTCCGGAGGCTAAGATAATCCACCTTGCCCGGGTCTGCGCCCGCCAGGAACCTTCCGAAATCCTCAAGGTCATGCCTGTAATTAAGGACCGTATGAGCGGAATAATTCTTTTCTATCTCCAGATAGCGGATGAATTTCTCGATATATTTTTCCATCGCCTACTCTTTGCTTTCCGGCAAGGTGCGCGAGGTAAATGTGCATTTCGGGAAATTCGAGCATCCGTAAAAGAACCCGCGCTTCGAGCGCCGCTCGACCAGTTCCCCGCCGCAATTTTCGATAGGGCACTTGACTCCGGAGGTAATCGACCTGGAATTCTTGCACGCCGGGAATCCCGAACAACTTAAGAATTTACCCCGTTTCCCCCATTTTACGATAAAGGGCTTACCGCATTTTTCGCAAATCTGGTCGGTAAAGACGACTTCCTTTTTGATGTTGGCCTGGGCAAAATCCAGCCTCTCTTTAAATGGGGCGTAAAATTCCTTCAAAACCTCAACACGCTTAAGCCTTCCTTCTTCAATTTCATCCAGTTCATCCTCCATAAGGGCGGTGAACTTTACGTCTATGATCTTCGGAAAATACTCCACCAGCATGTCGTTTACCTTAAAACCCAGCTCCGTAGGGTTGAGATAGCCCTTGATCCGGCGCACGTAATCGCGCAAAATCAGGGTATAAATGATCGGCGCGTATGTTGACGGCCGGCCGATACCCTCTTCCTCCAGCGCCTTGACCAGGGAGCTGTCCGAAAATCTTGCCGGAGGCTTGGTGAAATGCTGCGAAGGGACAAGCTTGTTCAAGGCGAGAGTTTCACCCTGCGTAAGAGGGGGAATGATATTCTTATTTTTGTCCTTTTCTTCCTCTTCCCCGTTTTTCCCTTCCTCCTCGGACTTGTTGTATGCGGCCAGGAAACCTTCGAAAAGCAAATGGCTGCCGTTGGCCGTAAATAAATATTTTTCAGCCGCGATATCCACCGCGGTAGCGAGAAATTCGGCAGGTTTCATCTGGCTGGCTAAAAAACGGTTATAGATCAGCTCGTATAAACGTAACTGGTCATGGGTAAGGAAATCCTTCATGCTTTCCGGCGAACGCGAGATGTAGCTGGGCCGGATCGCCTCGTGCGCCTGCTGCGCGGACTTCTTGGCCTTGAAAACATTCGGACTGGCGGGGAGAAAATCCTTGCCGAATATCCTCCCGATATGCTCGCGTACCTCGGAGATAGCCTCCGGTGCGATATTCGGAGAATCCGTACGCATATAAGTGATCAAGCTCAATGGATTGTCCCCTCCGATATCCACTCCTTCGTAGAGCTGCTGGGCCACAAGCATGGTCTTTGAGGCATTGAACCTCAACTTGTTAAAAGCCTCCTGCTGCATTGTGCTGGTAATGAACGGCGCCGGGGCATAACGTTTTTTCTCCGTCTGCCTGATCTCAAGCACCTTGAATTCCTTGTCTTTTAATTCATCTACGATTTCCTGGGCGGCTTCCCGGGTCTTGATCTCCGCCTTCTTGCCGTCTATCTTTTCCAGTTTGGCGCAGAAATCGGTTTCTCCCGAGATCTTGGGTTTGGACAATTCCGCGGAGATCTCCCAATATTCGCTTGGGCAAAACGCCTGTATCTGGCGCTCCCTTTCCACGATCAGCCTCAATGCTACGGATTGCACGCGCCCTGCGCTTAAACCGCGGGCTAACTTCTTCCACAGCA
Source organism: Candidatus Omnitrophota bacterium (assembly GCA_028719265.1). GTDB lineage: Bacteria > Omnitrophota > Gorgyraeia > Gygaellales > Profunditerraquicolaceae > UBA6249. The sequence goes on along the minus strand of JAQUKF010000058.1, from coordinate 4,854 downwards.
GGGGGCTCAGGAAATACCCGACGATCCGGTCAAGGACCCTGCGCCCAATCTGGGCCTCGATCATGTTCGCGTCGAACTGGCGGGCGGACTTAAACGCCTCCCCTACCGCATGCGGGGTGATCTCGTGGAAACTTACCCGCAAAACATCCTTGCCCTTGAAAATCTTCTCCTTGATCTGCCAGCCGATCGCCTCGCCTTCACGGTCGGGGTCGGTAGCCACATATATCCTGTCCTTCCCTTTGGCGTCTTTCTTCAACTGGGTCATTAATTTCTTCCTTGAAGGAATGACCACGTACTCCGGCTTGAATTTATTTTCTACATCCACTCCCAGCTCTTTCTGCGGCAGGTCTATGATATGACCCATGGAAGAAACTACGGTATAATCCTGGCCCAGTATCTTGCTTATGGTTTTTGCCTTGGTAGGCGATTCGACGACAACTAAGTTCTTGCTCATTCAACTCCTTATGAATTGTTTGCCCGGCAGCGCCTTGATCAATTTCCTGAACTGCAGCCCCAGGATCAGGCTCGATATCCGGCTGTTGGGAAAAGACGTCTTTTCTATCAACTCATCTACGGAAGCAGGATCGCAGCCTATGCATCTGTAAAGCTTTTCCTCTTCTGCGCATAAGACCCGCTCTTTCTTTTCCGGTTCATGCGCGGCATTCTTAAGGTATCCGCAAAAATTCAGCTCCCCAAGAATATCCTCGCTGCAAGTCACAAGTTTAGCACCCTGCTTAAGCAGCTGATTAGTCCCGGCGGAAGCGCACGCATCGATCCTGCCGGGAAGGGCAAAGACATCCCTGCCTTGCTCCAAAGCAAAGTCGGCGGTGATGAGCGCCCCGCTGTTCCTGGCAGCCTCGGTAACCAAAACGCCCAGGCTTAAACCGCTGATCAGGCGGTTGCGCCGGGGGAAATTCTGCGCCAGGGGCCTGGTATCCATCGGGAATTCGGAAACTACCGCCCCATTCTTGGCTATTTTTTCCGCCAGGCCGCGGTTTTCCGGAGGATAAATATGGTTGAATCCGCTGCCCATCACCGCGATCGTACGGCCGCCGGCTTTTAGCGCCCCGCGGTGAGCGTAAGTATCCACTCCCCTGGCCATCCCCGAAACAATGGTCAGCCCGCTTGAAGCCATCTCCCCGGAAAACTTTTCCGCGCTGCTTAGACCGTAAAGCGTTGCCCGGCGGGAACCGACGACACCCAGGCTTAAAACATCATCGTCGGCTATCCTTCCCGAGATATAAAGAACTATCGGCCGGCCGGGTATCTGTCTTAAATTCCGCGGGTAACCCCTATCAAGAAGCGTAATAACCTCAACTCCCGCCTTCCTGGCTGCATCCAGGTCCCTATCCAGCTTTCCCGTGTCAAAAGAAACTATCCCTTCGCCGATCCTGCCGCCTACCAGCTTTCCTAAAATATCCCTGCCGGCATTGAATATATCCTGCGGCTGTCCGAAATACCCGAGCAGCTCATCCAGCCGCGCGCTTCCTATCTGGGGGATAAGGTTCAGGCTTACCAGGGATTCAAAATTATCCATGCCTGCCGGATGAAAATCTTTTTCTTTTAAGGCAGCGGCGGCTCTTCCCCCTCCCGGCCGGTCCGCTTTTGCGAGCTCCTGCCTTTGAACCGGGAGGAAAACTACTTTTCCCTCCGGCAAATAGCCCGGAAATCTTCCTGGCTGCCTGTTTAACCGATAAGCCGGTGGTATCAACTATCTTGTTCGCCTGCGCATAATAAGGCGCGCGCATCTTCAACAAAAGTTCTATGCGCTTCCTCGGGCTGGCCACATTCAAAAGCGGCCGGTCTTTGTTGGAAGAAACCCTCTGCAGGATTTCCTCGGGGGTGGCGCTCAGGCAGACCATTATCCCGGTCTTCTTCATCAGGCTCACGTTATCCTTATCCAGCACCACCCCGCCTCCGCAGGCAACCACGAACCCCTTCTGGGTTGATACCTGTTTCAGCGTCTTCTTTTCCACCTTGCGGAAATAAGGCTCTCCCTTACCGGCAAAAATCTCCGCTATCCTGCGCTGTTCCTTTAGTTCGATCAACTCGTCCAGGTCGATGAAATTCCATCCCTTTTCCCTGGCCAGCTGGCAGCCGACGGAAGACTTTCCGGTACCCATGAATCCCACCAAATATATATTCATTGCCTGTAGGCCTCCAGCACCACCTTATCCAGCTGCTCCTTTAATTCCCTGTTGGCAGGATAAACCGTGTTATACCATTTTCCGTCTTTACCCTGATGACGCGGCATGCTCACGAACAAACCCTTACTGCCTTCCACGACTCCGAAACCCTTGACCACTATCCCGGAGATGGAAAGGTCCACAAAGGCCTTAAGCTTTGAATCCCCCTCCATCTTCAAGATGCGGCTGACGCTTATCATATCTTCCATATCCATCACCCCTTTCTGCGTTAATAGACGAAGGGGATGGCGGCATCTAACTGCATATTTGAAGATCAGAAGGCCGTCTCGGTATAAATATCGTAACGGGTTATCTCCTTGCCCACCTGCCGGTAATCCAGCTCTTCGATCGTCTTCCTGAATGCCCGGGTGGCCCCGGCGGTCAATCCGTGAATGCTGAATACCACACTGGCTATCGTGACGTTCTTTTTAAAAAGCACGACGCGCACCGCAACGGTGGAATAAGACTTATCGGAGTTATTGGTAACCTCCCCCTTTACGACAACCTCTTTGGTCTCCTTGGATTCTTCTATCTCTATGTGGTAATAGCTGAAATTAGGCATGGGCTATCCTGTCCTTATAATTAACGTAAGCCTTTCTTATATCAGCCAACGAATCCGAACCGAATTTTTCAAGAAAGGCGTCTGCCAGGACAAGGGCGCAAGCCGATTCTGCCACCACCCCCGCCGACTCCACCACGCAGACATCCGAACGCTCGATCGCCGCCTTGGCGGATTTCTTGCTGCGGATATTCACCGAATCCAGGGGGTTCATCAGTGTCGCGATCGGCTTCATGCAGGCGCGCAGAACGATCTCCTGTCCGTTGGACACTCCTCCCTCGATACCCCCTGCGTTATTGCTTTTCCTGGAATAACCATTACCCTTATTGAAATAAATTGCGTCATGGACCTCGGAACCGAAACTTACCGAATATCCCAAACCCAGCCCGATCTCGAAAGACTTGATCCCCGGGATGGAAATTACGGAAGCGGCCAGGCGGCTGTCCAGCCTTCGGTCAGCCTGCACGTAACTGCCCAGTCCTACGGGAACCTTCTTTGCGACCACTTCAAACACCCCTCCTACCGTATCTTTGCGGCTGATCGCCTCCTTTATTTTTTCGGTCATCTGCCGTCCGGAAGATTCCCCTCCCACCGATAAAACCCTGCTTGTAACGGTTATCCCGAATTCCCGCAGGAGCTCTTTACATAGAGCGCCCAGAGCGACCGTGGCTGCCGTGCTGCGGGCCGAGGCGCGTTCGAGCACTTCCCTTATATCCGTAAAACCGTATTTCAACAAACCCGCCAGATCCGCGTGTCCCGGCCGGGCGGCAAAGACCTTATGCAGCTTTTCGATGCTGGCATCTTTATTCTTTATAAAAAGGGTGATCGGGCTACCGAGAGTGATATTTTTCTTTAACCCGGAGGTTATCTCCGCCCGGTCATTCTCTATCCGCATACGCCTGCCCCGGCCAAACCCGGATTGCCTACGCTTCAGCTCTTTGTTTATCCTAGCTATATCCACTTTGAGGCCGGCGGGGAAACCCTCCATAATGGCTACAACCGCCTTCCCGTGAGACTCTCCTGCAGTCAAATATCTTAACATATCCCCTCCTGTCTGATCTTTCTTATTGCCAGAGCCCGCGCTTATTTTCGCGTGCCTGCCGGTGCAACCTTAAGAATAAATCCGCGTATTTCGTATTTGTCTTGTAATGCGTGATCGAGGCATACCCTTCCTCCACGATGCGCCCGTTCAGGAATGTCCCGTCCTCCAAAAAAACATAAGCCAACAGCCTGTTATATTTATCGTAGCGCTCCTGGTCAAACTCCAGCCTCACCCGCCTGCCTTCGGCCATCCTCCTGGTAAATTCATAAGACCGGCGGCCCAAATCCCGGATTTCCGAAACATCCATTCCGGAGCGCGCGGCATCGCGGTAAAGTTTGGAAGACTCATGCATCTCAGGCGTATCTATCCCCAGCAAGCGCACATATTCCCCTGTTTCCAGCTTCAGAGTATCCCCGTCAACTACCCTTCTTACCAGGACATTCTCATAAATACGCTCATCCTCGCCCGCGTTCCCAACAACCTTCCCCCCGCGGCTAAAAGGCGAAACCGGGCTTACGCCGGCTAGGTACCCGGCCACAACCAATGCCCCTAAAAACAACGGGAGGAATATATTCTTCTGCGACCGCCTTTTCCTCTTCATGGTATCCCTAAGGCGGTTGCCCGCCCATACATAAAATACCTTACACCCGAAAGATCTTATAATAAAATATTGGCGGAGTTGGAGTTAAATCATTCCACGCCAAGTCGCCCGCAACCCCGCGCCTTATTTTTTTATTATATTATTATTATTATATAAATCAATGATTTTACGCATAAAGCCGTTTTTCGCAAAAAAAACGGACAGGAGACCTATGATGAGGGGAAAAAGTAATCAAGCGCGTAAGAATATTGTATTGCGGATGCGGCATTTTGGCTTATAATAAGATTCATGATTTACGACAGGTTCCAACAGGAGGCAATCGACCATATTAACCGGGGACACTCCGTGATCGTCTCCGCCCCTACGGGCGCCGGTAAAACGGCGATTGCCGAATATATAATCGACAACTCCATAAACAACAACCTGGGAGTGATCTACACCGCCCCTATTAAAGCCCTCTCCAACC
>JAQUKF010000057.1 GCA_028719265.1 Candidatus Omnitrophota bacterium | reverse complement strand
ATCAAATTTCCCGATTATAGTCTGCAGGCTTTGGGTAAGAACGTTAACCTGAAGCTGAGTATCCTGGTTTAAACTATCGAACTGTATCTGGAGGTGCTCCTTAAGCTCATTGTTCAGCTTCTGTTTAAGCTCGCCTGATTCATGAGAGGTTTTATCCAGCTTTTCGATTATGGCCTGAAGATTTTGCCCGAGAACGCTGATCTGGAGCTGCAGGCTTTGGGTAATGGCGTTGACCTGAAGCTGGAGATTACGGTTAATGCTTTCGGAGTGCGCCTTAAGGTGCTCCTTAAGCTCATTGTTCAGCTTCTGTTCAAGCTGGCCGGCCTGCTTGGAAAAACGCTGATTATCCGCCCGCAGGTCGAAGAGCATCTGCCCTATATCCGCGAACATCCTTATTATGGCCGACAAGAATAAACTGCCCGCCAGAACAAATAACCCGTAAACCAAATGCCCTGTATCTTTGAATTTAAACGACATCCATGAACTGCCGGCAAAAATTCCCAACCCGCAGGCAAAAACCAAACAAGAAAAAAATAGTAAAATCTTTGTTACCGGCATCTTATCCTTTAAGTTCATCATAATTCGACCTTTCTAAGCCGCAGATATCGTCTTTTCGGCTTCTTCGGCTGATTTCTTAATTATCTTAACTATCCCCGGGAAACGGTAAAGCAACTTCTCCACCCACTCCCTGAAGCTGGAGGAGAGGATCGTAAGAAATTCGTTATCGATATTAGGATGCTTCTTGTTAAGCAGTCCCTCCCAATCCTGATGTGAACCGGCCAGGTTGAGCATTTTATTCAACAGTAACTCGTCTTCTATCTTAAAAACTGACATAAAAAGATGCCTGCGCAACCTTTCATTGAACTTTTCCTCTCCGAACTTCGACTTCATAAAAATAGACAATATCAGGTTCAAGGCAAAGAAACTCTGCTGGAAGGCCTTTTCTTTGGGAACCAAGGTAGAAAGCTTCCTTTTTGCGCTATCCCAATGATAAAAGAAATCCAGATCCAGGAAAGAAATCCAAACCGACATCTTCGAAGGTGCGGCTATATCAAAGCTTTTTTTCTTGCCGCGGAAACTGAAATAATCAAAATCCCTCAGGGAGTGGTGCAAGGCAATCAGGAAATCCAGATAAACCAGCCTATGCCTTTTCTTCGTCAGATCCTCCTCCAGGAAACGGTTGCTCAATCCGATGTTATCTTTGAGCTTGAAAGCAAACCTCTCCGGAGTCTTATAAAATCCTTCTTTGATATAATATGTAAAATTCCATTTCCAGAAATTATTCAGCAATGAAAACATATCATCTTTCTTCAGGTGTTTCACAACCGCTCGCGGTTCATAAAAAAGACCGAACCCTTTCTTCCTCAAGCGGATGGAGATATCCACATCCTCGTAATTGCTCCTGTATTTTTCATTGTAGGAACCGGCCGACAAAAGCAGTTTTCTGCGGAACAGGGTATTTGAGCCAAATAAAAAAGGAGGATTAAGCCGCTTGGAGTTTCCCCAGTGCTGCCCCATGTGCACAGATCTCCACTTGTCAAAGAGCCCGGAAGTATCGGCCTCCGTCATTTTGCCTCCGGCCCCTGCGATATTCGGCATCTCCATTCTCTTAAAAAGATAACTGAACCAATCCTTATCCGGAAGACAATCACTGTCCAAAGACGCTATCAGGTCGGCATCCGTGTTTTTGATAGCGCTGTTTCTGGCGGCCGCCAGCCCGAGATTCCTGGCGTGCCGGATGATCCTCACGGGATATTCTTCGGCGATATCCGCAGTCGTATCGCTGGATCCATCATCGACAACCAATATATCATCGGCCTGCCTGCTCTGCGAGAACACCGCATCCAGGCATGAGCGTATATCTCTCTGCGCGTTAAAACAGGGAATATAAAGCGCGGTCTTCATATGGAACGTATTTCTTTCTCCAGTCTCCTTTTAGCCTCTTTTATCTCATCCAGAAAACCGGTTTTGTCGGCCCGCCCATCCCGCTTCGGGTGCCTGCTGCTGCCGAAAAAAGCGCGCAGCCTGCGCCTGAGCACGGCGGGAAAAGAGCCTCCGTAAGAGCCATAAAACCTGAACCTTGACTTTAATCTTGTCCTCTGACTTCTCAGCAGCTGCAGGAGCCTGCCGGTTATTTTCCTATAACTGGCAATCTTTTTTATCTTTCTGGCGTTTCCGGAAAGAACCTCTTTCAATTGTTTACGGGTGAACGCTTCGTCGTAACAACTCATCAAACACCCTTTACATCCGTTATTTATGATACCCTTGATCATCTTGGCTCTTTTCCTGGATAACCATAATTCATACAATCCTTCTTTTGCTACATTGCCGATCAATCTGTCATTGGTTCCCTCTATCCAGCAAGGCAACAGGTCTCCGTTCGGGTTGATCGGACAGGAATACCAAAGAGCCCCGCAGACAGCCGGATAAAAATCCTTACCGTTAAGATATTCCGGGATCTTCAACAGGTAATCTGCGGGGTTAACGGCTATCCCGTATTCTGCGGCAGTACGGATAAACTCGTCAATCATGCGGGAAAGCCGGCCGACCTCGTCTTTATCTATTAAAAATTCACCCTTACGCGAATCGTCTTTTAAAAAGATGCTGTTGAACGGCTGCAGCCTCACGGTAGTTGCCCCGTATTCTTTGGCCACCTCCAGGGAATAAAGCATATCCTTGTAATTGTATTTTGAAACGGTAGAGGCCACGGTGGACTCGATCTTGTACCGTTTAAGATTCTTCAGGGCGGCTATCGCCTTATCAAACGTCCCCGCCCCCCTTAGGAAATCATGGGTTTCTTTTTTTCCTTCGATCGAAATATTCACCACGTTAACCCCGGCTCCCTTGAGTTTCGACGCCGCCTGTTCGTCGATCAGGCACCCATTCGAGGTAATACAGGCGTTTAAATTATTTTTCCTGGAAAAAGAGATCAGTTCGTAAATATCCTGCCTCAACAGCGGTTCCCCGCCGCTAAAAACAATGGTCTGCGCACCCAGCCGGGAGGCATCCCGGATCACCTTTTTCCATTGTTCCGCAGTCAACTCCGCAACCGATCCATAAGGTATGTCGCACATCTTGCACCTTAAGTTGCATTTGTTGGTTATGGAAAAGATCACTTCTCTTAAATCAGGCATTCTTCAACATCTCCTCGTAGCTGTTCAATCCGGATAAGGCTTTCAACAATATTTCCTTTTTGGCCGTCCTGTCAATACGGGAGGCCCTTAAATTACGGATCAGGTTATCTATAATACCGGAAAGGTAATCCGATTGCGGATTGGCCCAGCAGGTTTGCAGGCATGGCTTCTGGCAATTCTTCATCGTCTTGCGGGCCCTGTCGGCCTCCCCTGTCTTCAAACATTCGTCCAGGCTCATATCCTTTACGTTCCCGAACGCCGCCCCGCAGCTGCGTACATCCCCATCGGGACCGACATTTACGAAAACAAACGGGTTGCATTTCCACTCCTTTTTGGTCAACCTCCCCTTAAAATGCTTGAGCCACAAATAAGGGTCGTGGAGAAAAGCCACCAGTCCATTCTTTTTTTGGTATTCTACTATTTTATCGATCTGTTTTCTTAAAAACTCGATGTCGTCTTCCCTGAGCCAGAAACGCGCGGCGGGCGAGGTATTCTGCATATCGTCCTGATTGACGATGACCGGGTGGTAAACCAGGCATTCGACACCTGCCTGTTTAACAAGAGGGATAACATCAAAAAGTTCACCAACATTCTCTCTCATGATCGTAACCCAAACCGAAATCTGCGGCCCTCCTGCCGCCCTAAATTTGCTTTTTACCAGATTATCGATGGCGGTCATGGCTTTATTAAAAGCTCCCTTCTGCCTTATGGCGTCATGGGTAGCCTCTTTCGCTCCGTCAAGCGAGATGGCGATATTTTTTAATCCGGAGGAAATGATTTTATCGGCTAGATCCCTGTCGATCAACGCTCCGTTAGATACGGCTTCTATTTTTAACCCTCTGGAAACTCCGTACTCTATGATCTCGAAAATATCGCTCCTTAAAAAAACCTCTCCGCCGGTCAAAACAATGGTCGAGTCCCAGTCCCATGCGGAAATCGTATCAAATATATTCTTTACCGCGGAAGCAGATAATTCATGCCCCTGTAAAATATTGACCACTCCGCACATCTGGCAGCGGTAGGTACATTTATGGCTCAAGCTCAAATATATCCATAGCGGCTTGGCCAGCGGCTTCTCCAGCAGTTCCGAGAAATAATACGCCAAGTCCTGTTCAAAATTCTTGATATAGTCCATGAAGCTGTCTCCTTAAAAAATCAGCATCCTGTCCTGCATTTATTTAATACTTCCTTCCTGAGGGAGCTTAACTTGCCGGCCTCCCTCCTGCGCCTGACAAAACCGCCCAAAGAACGGCTCGTTGACCACTCCCGAAGACGGTCAATACAATAATCCATCCTGGATATCAGACGCTTACCGGCAATATTCCTGTCCTCCGCTCCTTTTATCCCGGAAAGGAAGCCCCTTACCTGGCCCGAAATATCCATGGGAAAATATACACAATCCTGCAGGCAATGGTCCTTGCAGACATTCACGGCTCTCCTGACATTTTGCGCCTGGGCCGAGAGCCAGATTTGCCGCAAGCTGCCTGTTTTCAGGTCCCCGTAAATTCCTTTACAGCTCCATATTTTACCATCGCAGGTTATCACTATCCTTTTCAGCGCCTCATAGCATTTAAATCTCTTGCCGGCCCTCTTCCCCCGGAAATAACCGGGGATGCCTTTTAATATGGCATCATCTGTATAGATCAGGATATCCTGTTGACCGGATTTCAACGACAGCAATTCAAGTATGTTCTTTTCCAAGTCCGGCATCTCTGCGGCAGAGGGCCAAAGGGCGTTCTTCTTGCGCTCGTGCATACTGACATTGCTTACCAAAACAGGCTGGAATACTATAGCGTTGCATTTTTTTTCTTTGGCGAACTCAACAACCTTCAACATGTCGCCTATATTCCTGTTCAAAATAGTAAAATTGATCCCCACGCTCGGGGAAGAAACATGAAGCCTCTGCTTGTGATAATTAAACAGGTCAATTGCCCTGGCGGACTTCTGAAAAGAACCATTCCCCCTGATTGAATCATGCGTTCCGGATATCCCATCCAGGGAAACGGTAACGTGGTTCAGTCCTGCCTGGATAAGCTCCTCTACGATATTATCGTCGCACAAAATACCATTGGTGATGATATCCACCCAGGGAATGCCGCTGGCCCTGGCGAAACGCACAAGCTCTATCAAGTCTTCCCGCAGCAAAGGCTCCCCCCCTGAAAAAATCAGGTGCCGCACTCCAAGATCCTTTATCTGCAAGATGATCTTTTTCGTCTCCTCCGTATCCAGCTCATCTTCCTGCCTTCCCGGGGATTTAGGGATGTCACACATAACGCAGCGCAGGCAGCAGCGGTTGGTCAAAGAAAAATAGACATGTTCTGGAGGCACCAAGGGATAAGAAACTACCCTGCTGGCGTAAAATCCGATCATATCTTCAACTTTTATCAATTCCCGTTCCAAATACTGGTCCATAGCCGTTTACGGTTTATCTCTCCTGAATATATTTAGCAGACTGGATGATGACTGCCGGGAATAACAGGATTGCAGGCACAGGTCTCTGCATCGTTTGGATTTTCTTCTCAACTCCCTGGCCGTATCCGAAATCCATGCCCCCTTTAATGAAACCTCGTTTAAATTTCCGCATATACCGTGACAGGTATATACCAGCGGCGAACCATCGTCTCCCACGCATATAAATATGGTTTTGTATCCGCCGAAGCACTTCCAGTCACGGCTGCTTAAGGTCTTTAGGTAATATTTATTCAAAAGCCGTAGATCAGGCTCCTGATGGACGCTCGCATGGCGAAAGCGGTAATTGCCGATCTTCTTTATAACCTCATCCAAAAGACCAGTCCTGCCGGAGGATATCCAAAATTCACTATCCCCGCGCTCAGGGGTATTGAAATTATTCTTCAACAGCGGCTGGAAATTAACGACATCCACGCCTATCGCATCGGAGTATTCCAGGAGACCAAACAACTCTTCCAGGTTTTGTTCCATTACCGTGCAGGCTACGCCTACGGATAAGGTAAAACCGTTTTTATTGCGCAGGCTGTTAATAGTTTTTATTGCCTCGCAGGTCTTTTTAAAATTACTCTCCCCTCTGAAAAAATCATTTGTTTTTTCCAAACCCTCCAGGGAAAAATGTAAATGTCCTCCCCCGCAAAGGGATAACCGTTGCGCCAGAGCCTTGTCGATCAAAGTCCCATTGGTGGTAATTACCCAGTGCATGCCTTTCAGGCGGCAATATTCCAGAATATCGAATATGTCATGCCTTAAGAACGGTTCCCCGCCGGTCAACACCGCTTCCTTTATCCCCATTCCCGCAGCCTGATCAATGATGTTTTTTATTTTATCGATCGGCAGGTCTTTGGCGCCGGAGCCATTCAAAGAGCACATTCTGCAGCGTAGATTACAAAGTCCGGTCATGGGTATCTGTATGACATCGGGGCTAACCAGCGGAAAACATATCTTACGGCTCAGCCAGAATTTGAAATCACGCACCTTTTTACCTATTTTTCCTGTATTCGCCATAATCTTTACCTATTTTCCCGCGGGGGGACGCCGCCGGGCCATTATATATAGTGACAAAACTGCAAGCATGGATTGTTGCAGGCACGGGCCTTTAACCGCATATCTTTTGCCTTTAAGGAATTCCAGGCTTCTTTTAACGTAGTATCATAGATATTCCCGCAACTGTCCTGGCAGAAGAAGACATCGGAGACCATCCTGCCCTCATGCATCCTGGAAGCAGTTATAATAACGCTCTTATAACCGGCAAAACACTTTTTCCGTATAGGCTTCAGGCGGTAATAATCAAGCAGGAGCCTAAAATCCGGACTAGGGCTGATATCTAAACGTCTATATTTATGCCCGGATATCTTTCGAAGGTTCCTTTCCAAATCGGCCAGGTTATTTTCGTCCGGCCAGAGGTAATGATGCTGGTGCCCTTTGCTTGAATGCTGGGGGTCGATATTATTCGCCAGAAAAGGGATAAAATTTATGCTATTGACCCCCAGATCATCGGCCACCATGGTCATTTCGAACAGGTCATTACAATTCCTGCTGCAGACTACGCAGCCGAACCCTATAGACTTATCTGGATTAAGCTGCCTGATCAATTTGACCGTGCGTATCAACCTGTCATAACTTCCCTGCCCCCTTATTTCGTCATTGCCGGCGGCCAATCCGTCGCAGGAAAAATGGATATGGTTTATTTTGGATAAAGCTATTCTTCTGGCCATCTCCTCGCCATACGCACCGTTTGTGGTCACGGAGCTGCTCATCCCCTGCTTCTGGATGTATTCCGCTATCTCGAATATCTCCTTGACTAAAAACGGTTCCCCGCCGCTCAAAACCACCGTCTTGATCTTCATCCCTTTGGCCTGCCTGACGATATCGAATATCTTGGCAGTATCCACCCGCAAAATCTCCTTGTCCGCTTCCCTCTTTATGTTGCAGGTTATACACTTCAAGTTGCAGCAATCCGTCAAAGACAAAATCAATAGCTCCGGGGAAACAAGCGGCTTTGCCAATGACCTTGATAACCCGTATATGCAGCTTTTCAATAAA
>JAQUKF010000056.1 GCA_028719265.1 Candidatus Omnitrophota bacterium | reverse complement strand
TGGCAAAGGTATATACCGTGCTCAAAAGGCAGGCGAAAGGAGAGACCTGCACGAACATAACCGGCACATATGACAGGTAATAGCGGATCAATAGCTCAAGGGTGACGCGGTGTTTCAATATTTCGTCCAGATTGGAAAGGACGTCGATAATGACATAAAGAAAAAGGAAGCTGAAGATACAGGAGATGAATATGAAGATAACCGATTTTAAGATATAGCGGTCTAAGATGCGCATAGTTTACGGGTTAAGAATATTCCTATACCGGCAAATAAGATATTGGGTATCCAGAGCGCGAGCGCCGCCGGGAGGTATCCTTCGATTGCCAGGGCCTCCGAGCCGATAAGCAGGGGGTAGTAACAGGTGATGATCAAGACGGCTATACCGATGTTGATGGATTTTTCCCGCCTGCGCGTGATGATCCCCAGTGATGCGCCTAGGAGCATGAATACGAAACAAGAGAAGGCCAGCGCCAGTTTTTCATGTATCTTCGTGATCAGGGGGGCCGGGCTGATCCCTTCTTTACGCAGCTTCCGGGCCTCGTCCTTTAATTCCCTGATAGTCATCTCCTTGTATTTCTTCTCTACGACCTTATCCTGCATCTGACCCATATCCAGGTTCATGAAATAGGTGCGGAAGTTAAGCTTGTAAAAATTCGTGGGGTTCTCCGGATCGGGCTCATCGCTTGTCCCGTCGATAAGTTTCAGCTTCACGATGTTTTTTTCCGGTATGCTGATGAATTCCCCGGCCTTGGCTACGATCGTGCGCGTCGGCCTGTCCTCTCCCTGCGGCTCATAAATACGGATATTGTTCAACCGGTTCTTTTTCTGGTCAACACGGTAGATGAAAAGTATGTATTTCTGGAAAGAATCGATGAATACCCCTTCTTCGAAGGCCGCCGTGGGATTCTTGATGCCCATTTCCTTTAAGGTCTTGCGGTAGGCGAAATGCGCGTATGATGCCGCCTGGTCGTTGAATATTACCAGGCCAAGGCTTAAGATCAGGCTGATGACTAGAAGCGGCATGATCAGCCTGAGCAGGCTTACCCCGCTTGAACGTATGGCGATTATCTCGTTGTCGCTGGATAATCTCCCCAGGGCCAGCAGCACCGCGATAAGCACGGAAATAGGAAGGGTGTAAGTGATTATGTATGGGGTAAGATAAATGAATATCTGGATCACACTGAAGAGATCGACCCCCTTATTGATCACCAGGTCGGCTATACGTTTTAAGTTGCCGATCAAGACCATTACGAAGGTCAGGAGCCCCAGGGACAACAACAAGGGGGAGAAGAATTCCTTAAGGATGTAATTACGCAGGATTTTCAACCCGTACCTTCTTTCTTATTCAGTTTATCGGGCCGCACGGTTTTGCTATTTGCGTTCTTGGAAAGTGCGGGGGTGCGTCTTCAATTAGCCAGGGTCATTACAAAAATTATTCCCGCCCCGGAATCCTTCAGTACCCTGGCCGCTTCACTGGAAGTAGCCCCGGTGGTCAATACATCATCTACCAGCAGAATATTGGCGCCTTTGACTGCCTTTTTGTCCCGGACCGAAAAACTGCTTTTTACGTTCCTGCGCCGCTCTTCCGGGCTTAATTCCGTCTGCGTCCTGGTCTGCCTGTTGCGCACCAGGATCCCCGTGAGCACTTCTTTATCGAATTCCCCGGCTATCTCTTCGCTTAAGAGCTGCGCCTGGTTGAATTCCCTTTCTCTTAGCCGGCTCTTATGCAGGGGGACAGGGACGATGAAATCCATGTATTCGATAGGCAGGCGGTAATCCCTGATGAAATCATTCATCAGCCTTCCCAGGGGTTCTCCCAGGTAATCCCTGCCTGAATATTTGAATTCATGTATCAGTTTTTTTATTATCCCCGTGTATGAGCAGGGGCTAAAGGCCCGGTCAAAATGAAATTCGTTCCTTAAGCACCTGGCGCAGATATTTACGGCTGCGCCTCTTTTTTCCAGCCGCCTGCCGCAATAAACGCAGAAGGGGGGAAGGTTCCTCTCTATTTTTTCCCAGCAGTCGCCGCATATCAAGTCCTGCTTTCCGGCCGGGGATATCTTGTTTTTGCAGCCCGGGCAGAAATTAGGATAGATCAGGTCCCTTATGCCTCTGAAAAAGCCGCGCAACATAAAGATATAATAACAACGAAAACCGCCTTTGTCAAAATAATTGACAGCCACAGTTATCGATAGTAAAATAAAAACCATGGAAAATCAGACGCGGGAACAGCTTAAAGCGAAATTGCTGGATTTATTGGAGCGGCAGGCCTTAAAGAGAGGTAAATTCGTGCTTTCTTCGGGCAGGGAGAGCAACTATTACCTGGACGGACGCGTGATCACCCTTACCCCCGAAGGCGCATATCTGGTGGCCTGTATAATACTGGATATGGCCGGGGATGGACCTTTGGATGCCGTCGGAGGGCCGACCCTGGGAGCAGACCCCATTGTAGGGGCGATTGCCGCCTTGAGTTATGTCAAGAAACGGCCGATAAAGACCTTTATTGTACGTAAGCAGGCCAAGGAACACGGAACGCAGAGACAGGTAGAGGGGCCGGCGCTTAATAAAGGTGAAAGGGTGCTCCTCGTTGATGATGTGGCGACCAGCGGCAAAGCGATCATGGAGGCTAAATCAGCCTTGGATAAGATCGGAGTGATAGCCGAAAAGGCGATCGTCATCGTTGATCGCAACGAAGGGGCGGTTGATAACCTGGCAGGCGCGGGCATAAAGCTGGAATCGATCTTTAAGCTGGCGGATTTTGGCCTTTAGGTAAACCTTGTGCAAAATACAAAGATTGCGGTAATCGGCGGCGGGCCGTCGGGAATGATGGCGGCGATCCGGGCGGCAGAGCTTGGCCGGGATGTAACCATTATTGAAAGAAAGTCTTCCCTCGGAAACAAACTTCTCTTAAGCGGCAAAGGCCGCTGCAACCTCACCAATACGCAAGACCTCGAATATTTCCTGAAACGTTTTTCCAAGAACGGGGATTTTTTAAGGGACGCGTTCAAGAAGTTCTTTACCTTTCAACTCATGTATTTTTTTGAACAGCGCGGCCTGGAGCTGAAAATTGAGCGGCAGATGCGCGTTTTCCCGCGCACGGACCGTTCCTCAAGCGTGCTCGATGTGTTGAAAAAAGAGCTGGCAAAAAACGGTGTGCGGGTGATCTACAGCGAAAGGGCGGTCGGCTTGGTCCTGGATTCCGGCAAGGTCGAGGCCGTGCGCCTGGAGTCAGGAAAGAGCGTTGCCTGCCAGAAGGTCATACTTGCTTCAGGCGGGGCAAGCTACAGTTTTACCGGTTCCGACGGATCGGGCATGGAGATTGCCGAAAAAGCTGGCCATAAGATCATTCCTTTAAGGCCGGCCCTGGTGCCGCTTGACGTAAAACAGGATTATCCGCGCAGGCTGGAAGGGTTATCTTTGCGTAATATCAGGATCAGGTTCTCCGACGGCAAATCGCAGATAGTCTCCGGGATAGGAGAGATGGTTTTTACCTCTTCCGGGATATCCGGGCCGCTGGTAGTTACCTTAAGCGGCAGGGTGGCGGATATGCTTGCGCAGGGCAGGAATGTTCTTGCGGAGATAGATTTGAAGCCTGCTTTGTCCGTAGAGCAGCTGGACAGCCGCCTGGTGAGGGAGTTCAAGGCTAACGCCAGGAAAGGGATCAAGAACGCGCTCAAGGAATTATTACCCTTAAGGTTGATCAAGGTGTTTATGGAAGCCTTAGGGGTAGATATGCTGAAGAAATGCAGCCAGATCACGCAGAAGGAAAGGAGTAATATAGTTTCTTTGCTTAAAGGCTTCCGTATGGATATCTCTTGCGCCCGGCCCATAGAAGAAGGCATGGTTACGCGGGGAGGGGTGAGCTTAAAAGAGATAAACCCGCGCACAATGGAGTCTCGCCTGGTCAAGGGGCTGTATTTTTGCGGCGAGGTGATCGATATAGACGCGGATACCGGAGGGTTTAACCTTCAGGCGGCTTTTTCGACGGGGTACCTTGCCGGCGAAAGCGCGGCAGCGGATTGACAGGGGTGTTTATGCCAAAGATATATTTAGCTTCGCGTTCCAGGGCGCGCAGGCAATTGTTAAAGAACCTTGGCCTGGAATTCAAGGTCATGCCCGCCAGGGTCAAGGAGGCCAAAGAGGCAAAGGCTGTTCCTTACTCCAGGTTAGTAGAGTTGAACGCCGCAGCCAAGGCCGGAGATGTTGCCGCAAGGCTTAAGAGCGGGATTATCATTGCCGCCGATACTCTCTGCGTGCAGAATGGAAAAATATTCGGTAAACCGAAGGACCTTCGCGACGCCCGCAATATGCTCAAGAAATTAACCAGCAGGCCGCACCGTCTTTATACCGGCCTGGCAGTCATAAAGAAAGACAGCCGCGGGCAAAGGATCGAGCTTGGCCATGAAGAGACCACAGTATATATGGATAAGCTAAGCGATCCAGAGATCACCGCTTATTTTAAGCAGGTTTCCCCTTTGGACAAGGCAGGCAGCTTCGATATTCAGGGCAAAGGAGCGTTTTTCATCAGGAAAATCGACGGCTGTTTTTACAATGTGGTCGGCCTGCCGATAAGAAAGCTTTATTTAATGCTTAAGAAATTGGATATTAAGTTTTTTGCCTTTATCCTATATACTGCATTCTGCATACTGCCTACTGCCTTTCTCTCCGGTTGTTCCACTGAATATAATATCGTTACCAAACAGGAGGAGAAGTATTATTACAGCACAGACCAGGAGGTCCAGATGGGCCGTTCGATAGACCGGCAGGTGGAAAAGCAGTATAAGATGTCGGCCGACCCATTACAGCAGAAACGCGTCGAGGACATAGGAAAAAAGATAGCCGCGGTAAGCGACCGCAAGGAAATAGATTACCATTTCCGTGTCCTGCAGGATGAACAGGTCAACGCCGTTTCCCTGCCGGGAGGATATGTTTATATAAACAGCGGCCTGCTGGATAAGGCCTCTAACGACGATGAGCTCGCCTGCGTTCTGGCGCATGAGGTTGGGCATATCGTTGCCCGGCACAGCATAAAGAAGCTGCAGGCAATGCAGGGATACTCCATCTTAAGGGTGCTGGTGGCGGTAGCCCCGGGTACGGACGAAGTGGGCAGCGCCGCGGATGCCGCCTTTACCCAATTCCTCCTGGGCTACAGCCGTGAGGATGAGCTGCTTGCCGATCAGCTTGGCGCGCGTTACGCAAAGCTCGCCGGTTACGACCCGCATGGAATGATCACCTTTCTGGATAAACTGCAGGAGATAAACCGCAGGATGCCTATCCAGCAGAAGTCTTATTATAAAACCCATCCTTATGTCCCCGACAGGATCAGGGTGGTCAAGCAGGAAATAGGGGAGAAGATGGATTTTGGCGATTACATAAACATTGAACAGGAAACTCATGAGTAGAACAGCCTGGTTGATAGCTTTGGTCTTATTGCTGTCTTCCGCTGTTTATGCAGGAGAATGTCTGATGAGATCAAGAATGCAGGAAGATCCGGTTGAGGCAAGCAGGGAAAACCTTGCCAGCCCTTTTGGGGTATTGGAGTTTTTGCACTGGAACCATGCCTGGAATCACCATAAGTATTGCGATAAGAAGGACCTGGAAAAATCCATTTCGCTGATGCGGGAGGCGGGGGTCGGCTGGGTAAGGCTCGATTTCTTGTGGGGTGATATAGAGCCGCGGCAAGGGAATTTTGACTTTGATAAATACGACTACATCGTGCAGATGCTCAAGGATAAAGGAATACATATCCTGGGTATTCTGCATTACAGCACGGATTGGGCCTCTGCCTGCGGCAGTTGGAACTGTCCGCCTAGGGAAAATGAATTCTTTATCAGGTACGCCAGCCAGGTCATCCGGCGTTACAAGCAGCAGGTGAAATACTGGGAGCTTTGGAATGAGCCCGATTCTCCCACTTACTGGAAACAGCAGGATGGTTTGAAATCCTATTGTGCCCTGCTAAAGGAGTTTTATATCACGGCAAAGCAGATCGATCCGGAATGCAAGGTCCTAAACGGCGGCCTTGCCAACGGCGCCTCCAGCATCAACCGGCTTTACGATAACGGAGCAAAGGATTATTTTGACATATTGAATGTACATTTTTTCCAGAATCCTCTTCATCCAGGGGCGATCAAGGCGGTGGTGAATTACCCTAGCCTAGCCTATAAGATAATGAAGCGTAACGGCGACGGAGACAAAAAGATATGGATCACCGAGATCGGCTGCCCGGGGGTGAAGGCTTCTATAAAGACGAACGAATGGTGGCTGGGCAAGAATCCCGGCGAAGCAAAGCAGGCCGAATGGCTGAAGCAGGTTTATACTGAACTGTTAAAAGACCCGCATGTCGAGAAAATATTCTGGGCATTTTTCAGGGATACCAAGGACCATTGGGAGAACGGGGTGGATTATTTCGGCCTGGTGCGCTGGGATTTCTCGCGCAAGCCTTCTTTCTATGCCTATCAGGATTGTTTCCGTAAGTGGTTTCTTGACTGCAAGAAAAATAGCATCATTGGTCCCGGCAAGTGAAGTTGCAGTCCATGATTATTGATAACGAAAAGAAGTTTTTGGAATAGAAGAAGATTTAAACCGGATCCTTCCTGAAAGAATGGTGCGGAGGGAGTCCCTCCCTGGAAATTTAGTGCGGAGGGAGGGAGTTGAACCCTCAAGGGTTACCCCACACGCTTCTGAGACGTGCGCGTATGCCATTCCGCCACCCCCGCAATGCAATTAAGTATATATTAGCCCTTTCATCCTGTCAATTAGTTTAGTATTTCTCCCGCGATAAAGAGATTGCGGCCCGGTTTTTTTACTGTTATAATATTCTTTTCTTAGAGCATAAGATGTTGGGATACAGGGGGAAATAATGTTTTTCGACTATTTCAGGATCACCGGCACGGCAATGGCCCAGATATTCTTTTTGGGCGGGTTAGGCTATGTTTTTGTAAAGAAGGGGCTGCTTTCTCACGCCGGGCTTGACGCTATAAGCCGCCTGCTTATTCAGGTGCTTTTCCCGGCCCTGATCTTTACCCAGCTGCTTGCGAATTTTGATTTCAATCTGTATCCGAACTGGTGGGTTTTTCCTCTCATCAGCCTGGCGGTCACCCTGGCAGGGCTGCTTATCGGAGGCATACTGCTTAAGTGTTTCGGCTTAAAGACACACAAGCTGCAGTTTTTGAGCCTGGTTGGTTTTCAGAATTCCGGGTATCTGCCCCTTACGATCGTCGCCTCGATATTCACCGGGCAGGAGGCGGCGAATATGTTCATTTATATAATATTGTTCCTTCTTGGTTTTGACCTGGTAGCCTGGTCGTTCGGCATATATATGCTTACTTATGAGAAAGAAGCTAAATTCAGGCTGCGCAGTATCTTTAGTCCTCCGGTAGTGGCGAGTTTGAGTACTCTGGCGCTTATAGCTTTGGGCTTAAGCAGGTTTATCCCGGAGGCAGTATTTAAGCCCGTGGCAATGGTCGGTAATTGCACCCTGCCCCTGGCGATGTTCGTGGTAGGGGGGAATATTGCTTTGGTCCAGTTAAGGAACGTCGATAAAAAATCCATATCCCTCGTCCTTTTAGGTAAGCTGATCATCCTGCCGCTGGCCGGGATCTTCCTGGTTTTAAAGCTGGGGTTGCCTGAGACAATAGGGTTCCTCTTGGTCATGCAATTGGCTATGCCTTCGGCAACCTCATTGTCGGTGATCATTCGCCATTACAGGAGAGAAGACGCCTTGATCAGCCAGGGGGTTTTCTTCAGCCATATCGTAAGCCTGCTGAGCATACCCTTATTTTTGAGTTTGTATTTATCCATGGCTGTGTTAAAATGAGTAAATC
>JAQUKF010000055.1 GCA_028719265.1 Candidatus Omnitrophota bacterium | reverse complement strand
TAGGGCAAAGGCAGGGGTTGGGAATCGCTAAGGGGTATCCTGTGTATGTTACGCGGATCGACGCCAAAAATAACCGGATAAGCATAGGAAGCCGCAGCGAAACTTTCGGCAGGGATTTTTTGGTCAAGGATATACATTTTTTAAACAAGTCTTTTAAAAAGAAGATTGAGATTAAGGTAAAGATACGTTATAATCATAAAGAATCTCCCGCTGCAGTATATCCGCTGGAAAAGAAGGTAAAAATTTCTTTCAAACATCCGCAGTTTGCCATTACCCCCGGGCAATCTGCAGTTTTTTACCAAAGGGACACAGTTTTAGGAGGGGGTATAATTGAGAAAGTGCTGGATTGAAATGATCAGGGAAGACAAGGAATTAGTAAGAAAAATAAAGGAGCTGAAGAAAAAGCGCAATGCCATAATACTGGCGCATAATTATCAGCTGCCCGAGGTGCAGGATATCGCGGATTACCGCGGGGATTCATTGGAGCTTTCGCGTATTGCCGCAAAAACCGATGCCGATGTAATAGTTTTTTGCGGGGTATACTTTATGGCCGAGACAGCCTCTATCCTTTCCCCGGAAAAGAAGGTAATTATGCCGGATACTTCCGCAGGATGTCCTATGGCCAATATGATGACCGCTGAAGATTTAAGGAAGCTTAAACGAGCGCACCCTCAGGCGGTAGCCGTGGGATATGTGAATACGTCTGCGGAGGTCAAGGCGGAATTGGATTATTGCTGTACATCGACCAACGCCGTATCCGTGGTCAACGCGCTCAAGGACAGTAAGGAGATAATATTCATACCCGATAAATACCTGTCTGACTATGTATCCAAGAAAAGCGCAAGGAAGCTGATCAGCTGGCATGGTTTTTGTCCCACGCACGTTAAAATACTTCCGGAAGATTTAAAGAAAGAGAAGAAATTCCATCCCAAAGCAAGGGTTATGGTGCACCCGGAATGCTTATCCAGCGTAGTCGCCTTAGCGGATGCCGTGCTTTCCACCAGTAAGATGGGTGCGTATGCCAAAGAGAACCCGGCCAAAGAATTTATCGTAGGTACAGAGCTAGGCCTGGTTTACCGGCTTAAACAGGACAATCCTGGAAAGGAATTTTATCCTGCCAGCGAGCGCGCGGTATGTCCTAACATGAAACGCACCACGCAGGAAAAGGTGCTCTGGGCCCTGGAAGAACTTAAAGAAGAGGTCAGGGTTCCCGACGACATCAGGAAAAGAGCCCGCCTGGCCATAGAACGGATGCTGGCTATCGTTTAAATATACCCGCGTTTCTTGTTTTACCGGAATTTCAATTTTTAAAAGG
Organism: Candidatus Omnitrophota bacterium; assembly: GCA_028719265.1. Lineage (GTDB taxonomy): Bacteria > Omnitrophota > Gorgyraeia > Gygaellales > Profunditerraquicolaceae > UBA6249. Next base: position 6,715 of record JAQUKF010000055.1, on the reverse strand, counting down.
GCCAGAAGGAAGGTACAGGTGAGTATTCCGGTCGTCTATGAGGATAATTGGCTGCTGGTGGTTGACAAGCCCGCTGGATTGTTAAGCGTGCCTACCCCCAGAAAGGAATGCCGTACCCTGACAAGCATTTTGAACCGGGAGGCCTCGGAGAGAGGAAAGAAATTCAGGCTTTATCCATGTCATCGCCTGGACCGGCAGACGAGCGGCCTGGTTATTTATGCCAAAGATAAAGCTATTGAGCAGAAGATGGCGGATGCCTTCCGTAACAGGCTCGTGCATAAAAGGTACATCGCTTTTATCCATGGTAAATTAAGCCAGAGGCAGGGAAGGATCGGTTTTAACATCGAAGGTAAAAACGCCCTTACGAAATACAGGGTGGTCCAGGAGAAAAGCAATTACAGCGTAGTCGAGGTTTTTCCCGTAACCGGAAGGACGAACCAGATCCGTATTCATTTCAAGGGCATAAAGCATCCTTTGGTTGGGGAGGATAAATTTGTTTTCCGCAGAGATTTTGCTTTAAGGTTCAGGCGCGTTTGCCTGCAGGCTACAGCTCTGCGTTTCAGGCATCCGGTAACCGGGAAAGAATTAACCTTAAGTATCGGATTGGCGCAGGACCTCAAAGATTTTTTATCGAGACATGATTGAATATATATTCTTAGGCATTGTGCAGGGATTGACCGAATTCCTGCCGGTGAGCTCTTCCGGGCATTTGGTCATCCTGCAGAAACTGCTGGGGATAAATTCCGGCCAGATAACCGTATCGGTTGTTTTACATCTAGGCACCTTGCTGGCCGTGATTATTTTCTTCCGCAGGGATATTCTTAAGATTTTGAAAGACCCTAGATCGTTGGGCTTGATTCTGCTTGCTACGGCCATTACCGGGGCTATCGGATTTTCGTCCAGGGATTTTTTTGAGAGCCTGTTTTATTCGGTCAAAGCGGTGGGGATAGCCTGGTTGTTTACCGGCCTGCTCCTTATATCCACAAAAAGAATCAACCGGTTGGATAGGCGGCAGCTTAAATTGCCCGATGCGATCATCTTGGGGCTGGCTCAGGCCCTGGCGATCATTCCCGGCATCTCTCGTTCAGCCATAACTATATCAGCTTTATTCTATAGGCATATCGAGAAAAGGCTGGCTTTCGCTTTTTCTTTTCTTATTTCCGTGCCGGTGATATTGGGGGCCGCTTTCCTGGAGATTAGGAAATCAGGGGTAACGGCTGACGTGAAAACCGAAAATTTGATTGCCGGTTTTATATCCAGTTTTCTTACGGGGATTTTGGCCCTTTTATTCCTAAGGCTTGTTATAGACAGAGCGAAGTTCCATTATTTCGGATATTATTGTTTATTGATGGCGATGGGGGCGCTAATTTTGTAGAATGGGCATAATCGTTTTAGGCACGGTGGCATTGGACAGCGTAAAAACACCTTTTGGCAGGCACAAGGAGCTTTTAGGAGGGTCGGCTGCGCATTTTTCCATGGCCGCCAGGCTTTTTACTCCTGTTGATCTTGTTGCGGTAGTAGGCAAGGATTTTCCCGGGGAGCATATCCGTTTCCTGAAAAGTAAAGGGGTAAACCTCGATTCTCTCCTGATCGATCAGGGTAAGACTTTCCGTTGGGAAGGGGAGTACCGGGGGGATTTAAATACCGCCTTGACCTTGAATACCGAACTGGGGGTGCTTGCAACATTCAAGCCATATATTTCCGGCAGACAAAGCAGGATAAAAAATATATTCCTGGCAAATGTCGATCCGGATATCCAGAGACATCTCCTGGGTAAAATGCTTAATCCGGAATTAATCGGCCTGGACAGCATGAATTATTGGATTAACAATAAGCGTAAAGGGCTTATTGCGCTTCTTAAGCATATAGATATCTATGTGGCTAATGATCAGGAGGCGCGCCTGTTAAGCGGGGAAAACAATATAATCAAAGCGGCAAAGGCCTTGAGGAAAATGGGGGCCAGGATGGTTTTGGTTAAAAAGGGAGAGAACGGGGTTTTGTTCTACAGCGATAAATTCATTCTTTCTCTCCCGGCCTATCCGGTTGAGGGGGTGGTTGATCCGACGGGTGCCGGGGATACATTTGCCGGAGGCTTTATGGGTTATTTGGCGAGATCGGGAAAAATAACCCCCCTGGTTTTGAAAAAGGCGCTGGCTTACGGCACGGTGGCGGCATCTTTCAATATCGAGGATTTCGGATTGAACAGGACCTGCAGGCTCAAGCCGCAGGATTTGGCAAGGCGCCTGAATAGGTTCAAAGAGTGTTTTCTATTTTAACCGGCTAGGCGCGGCCGGAGAGGTCCGCAGGACCGGGGGAAGGAGAGATATTATGTTGGCAGATAAAATTTTGGGTGATTATAAAGAAGCGATGAAATCCAGGGATACCCTGAAAAGTTCGGTTTTGAGCTTTTTACGCGCGGATATGCTTAATCAGGCGACCGCCAAGAAGAAGGAGAAGCTTGATGATCCGGAAATCCTGGCCGTGGTCAAGAAACAGATAAAGCAACGGCAAGACTCCATAGAGCAGTTTGTCAAAGGTAACCGGATCGAGATGGCGGAGAAGGAAAAAAAGGAGCTGGAAATATTGAAGACCTATCTACCTCCGGAGATGCCGGTAGAGCAGATCAAGGCTTTGATCGAAGAGGCGATCGCCTCGACCGGTGCCAGCGGCATGAAGGATATGGGCCGGCTGATGAAAGAGTTAACCGCGAAAATAGCCGGCGGAGCTGACGGCAGGTTGGTGAGTGACCTGGTAAGACAGAGATTAAGTACTCCTTCCTGATAGCAGGACTTCGGCATGTTCTCTTCCTTAAAGGTAAAACATTTCCGTATTTATTGGTTGGGCATGTTTGTGTCTTTGATCGGCACCAATATGCAGCTTGTGGCCCAGAGTTGGCTGGTATTCCAGTTGACCAACTCCGCGTTCCTTTTGGGGGTCGTCGGTTTTCTGGGGGCGATACCAATATTCCTGCTTTCTTTGTTCGGGGGGGTCCTCGCGGACAGGGTAAACAAAAGAGATATACTCATTTTTACGCAGATAATTTTCATGCTGCTGGCCTTTTTGCTGGCGACTTTAACACAATTTAAACTCGTCAATCCTCAACAGATCATGGTTATTGCCTTGCTTAACGGCGTGATTATGGCATTTGATGCTCCCGCCAGGCAGTCGATAATAGTGGAGCTGGTAGGCAAGGAGCATCTTTTTAACGCCATCACCCTTAATTCCGTCGCTTTTAATTCTTCCCGTATCATCGGACCGGCTATCGCCGGCGTATTTATATCGGTGATCGGCATGAGCGGATGTTTTTATCTGAACGGTATAAGTTTCCTGGCGGTGATCGCAGCGCTTTTTTGGATCAAATTAGGCAGGGCAGCCGCGCAAAAGAGTAATTCTGCCATCAGGGATCTACGCGAGGGGTTGTCTTTTATGATCCGTAACCGGTCTATGCTGGCCCTGGTAAGCATTGTTGCGGTGATGAGCCTTTTCGGTATTTCTTATATAATGCTTATGCCGGTTTTTGCAAGCAATGTGCTTAAAGTGGGGGCAAGGGGGCTGGGGTTGTTGATGTCAAGTGTAGGTTTGGGGGCGCTGAGCGGCTCCTTGCTCTTGGCCCGGCTGGGTGATTTTAAATACAAAGGCAGGCTGTTAAGTTGTTCTATATTCCTATTTTCATTGCTGTTGATAATCTTTTCCTTGTCCAGGGGATGTATTATTTCAATTGTCCTGCTGGTTTTTTTAGGGGCGATAAGCGTGCCGGTAACCGCTGTGATCAACACTCTGCTGCAGATCAGGGTGCCGGATGAGTTCCGCGGGAGGGTAATGAGCCTGTTTATGATAACCTTCGCCGGGATTATGCCTTTTGGAAGCTTGATTTCAGGAAGTCTGGCCCAGGCGCTTGGCGTATCAACTGCGTTATTGTTGTGCGGCTTGATATGCTTGATCTTGTTTACCCTGATAAATATATTATTTCCGGGCTTGAGAGATATGTAGCAGCGGCTGAAAAGGGTATCTATTCCTGTTCGCTTTTCTAACAAGGACTGCACTGGACAAAGGCTATAAGGTGCTTGCCCTGCCTTAAAACTAGGCAGGACTACGTTATATAAAACCTATAAGGTGGCTTGCCCTTGTTCGCTTCGTTCACAAGGACTGCGCTGGACAAAGGCTATAAGGTGCTTGATTCTATAAAGGGATTTTGCTAAAATTAAATTGGCAAGGAGGTGAAAGCGGCCTATACATCTTAACAGCAGGTACGTCATAATACCTAATAGATAATTAGAGAGGAGAACAACAATGAAGAGATTACTGGTTTTTGCATTAGCAGCGCTTGCTTTTGCGGCGTTGTCGGGTTGTTCAAAACATAATGAACTAGATGAACTGGAACCGGTTACATTAGAATCTTTGGGCGTTCCCGCCCAGCCCCAAGCGATGACGCAGGATACGGTTGTGCCGGCTGTGTCCGTAACGGAACCGGCGGTTTCCAAAGAATTGATGCCTTTGCCTCCCCAGGGTCCTTATAAGCCGACAGATATCGAGATACAGACCGCATTAAAGAACGCCGGTTTTTATGCCGGCAATATTGACGGTAAGATAGGGCCTAAGAGCAAGAAGGCGATCGAAGACTTCCAGAGCGCTAATGGCCTGAAGGTTGATGGTAAGGTTGGACCTCAGACCTGGGGTGTACTGGCCAAGTATTTGAATATTTCTTCAGGAGCGGATAGAAGGTAAAGGAAAAATCTGTGTTTTAAAAGAAGAATCCCGACATTTTTTGTTGGGATTCTTTTTTTGCGGTGCTATAATATAACCCAATATGAACAAGTTCCCGCATGATTTCTTTTGGGGTGCTTCGACCTCGGCTCATCAGGTGGAAGGCGGCAACCTCCATAACGACTGGTGGCTTGCCGAACAGGGCGGATCCTTGAGAGAGGCCTCCGGCCAGGCCTGCAGGCATTACGATCTTTTTAAGGAAGATTTCGCCATAGCTAAAGAATTGGGGCATAATTGTCACCGTTTTTCGATAGAATGGAGCCGTATAGAGCCGCAAGAGGGTGAATTTCAGCCTTTCGAAATCGAACACTACCATAAGGTTATCGCCGAACTGAGAAGGTTGGGGATAGAGCCGGTAGTTACCCTGCATCATTTTACCAACCCCGTCTGGTTCAGCCGGAAAGGCGGCTGGGTAGATTCCGGTCTCCAGCGTTATTTCCTGAGTTTCGTTGAGAAGATAGTCAGTGAATTTTGCGGAGAGGTTAAATTCTGGATAACCATTAATGAACCCCTGGTTTATTCATCTCATTCTTACCTTCTGGGGGTTTGGCCTCCCCAGGAACGCTCTTTGTCCAAGACTGCCAGGGTCACCCTGAATATGGCCCGGGCGCACATCAAGGCCTATCGTATAATACATGATATTTACCGTCGGAGGGGCCTGGCAAGACCGATGGTAAGCATAGCTGCCAACCTTCAGGCATTTGAGCCTTGCCGGCCGACATTGAAGAATAAGCTCGCCGTTTATCTCAGGGATAAGTTATACAACTTTTATTTTATTGAAGAGCTCCTGCGCAGGAAGAGCCTGGATTATATCGGGTTGAATTATTACAGCAGGAATCTTGCGGATGTGGAAAGCTGGGGGATAAGGCATTTATTGCTGGATACCTGTAAATATAACCATCATCCGTTGCGTAAAAATTCCTTGGGTTGGGATATCTATCCGCAGGGTATCTATAAGCTTCTTATTGCCCTTAAGAGATACGGCCTGCCTGTTTTGATCACCGAGAACGGTATATGCACAGAGGATGACGCTTTGCGCTGGGATTATATCCGTGAACACTTGCAGATGGTTCATAGGTCTATGCAGGAAGGGGTGAACGTTTTAGGGTATATTTATTGGTCGTTGATCGATAATTTTGAGTGGGATAAAGGATTCGGTCCGCGTTTCGGACTGGTGGATATCGATTACCGAGACCAAAAGCGCACAATCAGGCCGAGTGCCAAAAAGCTCTCGGAAGTATTTAAGACCGGTTTGATCTGATATGAACTCCGCAGAAAAAAGTTTTATTATCCAGGAGCTCCCGTTTTTTTCCGGATTGAGCAAGGAGGAGCTGGCGATAGTTAACGCCAGCTCCGAAATCGTTGAATACCGTAAAGGCCAGATTATCTATGGAGAGGATTCTGCTCCCAGCGCCTTTTACTGCATTGTCTCCGGCAGGGTGCAGATTTATACTAATAATAAGGCCGGAGAGCACCTGGTATTGGAGTACCTTCACCGGGGGAAATATTTCGGTATAATTTCGCTCTTGACCAATGAACCGCATTCTGTGACCAGCCTCGCTATCAATGATTGCGCGATCCTGGTTATAAAAAAGGATGATTTCGATCTTGTGCTCAAGAGCATCCCCAGGCTGGCCATTGATCTGAGCCGTATGCTGAGCCGGCGGCTCAAACGGAAAGATATCCACCAGAAGAGCATATTTGAAAGCACGGTTGTTTCCGTGTTCAGCTCTTATTCGCAGGCAGGAAAGACGGTTTACGCCTTGAACCTGGCGCTTAGCCTCAGCCGGGAAACGCATAAATCCGTGATCATCCTGGATATCCTGCCGCAGGATAAAATACATACCCTGCCTCAGAAACTGGAGCTCGGCGAACCGCGGGTATTCGACCTTTCCGCTCCCTCCGACGCCTATATCCTGCCTAAGGAATATATCCTGGAGAGCAGGTTCGG
>JAQUKF010000054.1 GCA_028719265.1 Candidatus Omnitrophota bacterium | reverse complement strand
TTCTGTATAACCGCCTGGATAGTTGATTCCGGGGTGGAGGCGCCGGCGGTTATCCCTACGTTCTTAGCTTTGGAAAGCCAGCCATTTTTTATTTCTCTGCTTGAATTCACCCAGTAGGTTTTTCTGTTCAGGGATTTTGATATCTCGTACATCCTTTTTGTGTTGGCGCTCGTTTTCGAGCCGATAACGACCATCACGTCGTTTTCAAGCGGCATGACCTTTATTTCTCCCTGTTTCGACCTGGTGGGTTTGCAGATGGTATTGTGGAATTCCATCTCGCCTATGTTTTTTTCTAACAGCCCGGCTATCTGACGCACCTTATCCAGGTTCTGCGTAGATTGCACGACCACCCCGGCCTTTTTGAGCAAGCCTATTTTTTTAAAAGGTATATTCTGCAGTTTATCGATGATTATGGCCTTGGTTTTCAGTTGTCCGACGATACCCTTGACCTCATCGTGGGATTTGTCGCCGATGACAATTACCTTAAACCCCCTGTCTTCAAGCTCCTTGGCGGTCGCATGGATCTCTTTTACCATCGGGCATGTGGCGTCAATGATGGAATACCTAAGCCTTTTTGCCTTCTCTATGGTTTTCTTCGGGCATCCGTGCGCGCGGATCAGCAGTATATTGCCGTCTCCCTTTGAGAGCCGGCTGATCTTTTTGATCCCGGCCTGTTGGATCATTTTTACCACCTCTTCGTTGTGCACGATATCTCCGAGCATGAATACCGGCCGGTCTTTTGCGGCGGTTTCCATGGCAATATTGATCGCCCTCCTGACCCCCGAGCAGAATCCGGCTGATTTAGCCAGGTTAACCTTCACAGGTATTTTCTTCCCAATATTATCTTTAATATTATCCGGGCCTTCCTCAAATTTCCCACACAGGCGCGCCTGCCGAAGACGTCATAGCCGTTTTTCTCTATTTCATCCAGTATCCCCGAATACATTTCTTTCATGCAGAGCACCACGAACCTGGAGGCGGAGTTGTCGATAAGGCCGATCCCTGCCGAAGAATCGTCATAGTATTTGCGGCAGCGCTCGATCTGGAAGCGCAGTAGTTCACTAAGCCTTTCGTTCATCCGGCATGCGGTTATCTGTTCTTCGCTGACACCGAAACGCTCCATATCCTCAAGCGGCAGGTATATCCTGCCGCGCAGGGAGTCTTCTTTTATGTCCCGCAGGATATTGGTAAGCTGCATGGCTACCCCCAGCTTTACGGCGTATCCTTCGGCCGCGGCGTCTTTATAACCGAATACCTTAAGCATGATCAGTCCGACGACCCCGGCCACCCTGTAACAGTAGTCGTAAAGGGAGGGGAAATAGGAATAGCGTTTTATTTTAAGATCCATGCGCATCCCCGCGATCAGCTCATCGAAATATTCACGGGGGATCTTGCAGTTGTCAACTGTTTGCCTGAAGGCTTCAAGCAGCGGCCCTCCGTTTTCTCCCTGTGTATAGGCCAGTTTTATTTCTTCTTCCATCCGGCGTAATTTATTCTCTTTATCAGAATGGGAGATGTTTTCATCTACCGTTTCGTCGCTTAAACGGCAAATGGCATACACCGCGTAACTGGCGTATTTCTTTTCCCGGGGGAGGAAAAGGGAGGCCAGGTAGAATGTCCTGGCGAATTTCCTGGTTATCTCCTTGGCTTTACGGAAGCCTTCCGCTTTCTGGATATGCATATGTTTATTTTACAATTAAATGAACCAAAAGCCATAAATTTTATTGCAATATTGCAGTCAGGTAATAAAATAAGTTGATGTCTAAATACATGGCGTTACTGATATTGTCCGGTATCTTTCCTTTCCTTCTTAGCTTTTATCCACCTTTGAAGTTCTGGCGCAATTTCAAGGCACTCCTGTTTTCCCTGGTCCTGATAGTAATTATATTCGGAGGCTGGGATATTTTTGCCGCCTGGCGCAGGCACTGGTATTTTGATCCGGCCGGCGTATCCGGTACGTATATCGTCAATCTTCCGGTGGAGGAGTGGCTCTTCTTTATAGTAGTGCCATTCTGCTGCATTTTTACCTGGGAGGCGTTGAAATATATAAGGGAGAGGATTAAATGAAAGAATATACATTGATCGCCTCCTTTTCCGTAATCCTTACAGTCCTCATCGATAGGATGACGGGAGTCAATCTTCTAAAGCGCAAACTCTTTTACCTGTTCCTGTTTGTAATATTGGGTTTTAAATTCCTGGTCAACGGATATCTTACCGGTTCCGGGATAGTCATGTATAACAAACAGTTTTTCCTCGGGGTGAGGATCGGGAGCATCCCGTTGGAGGATTTTCTTTTTGGCTTCAGCATGGTTTGCCTGTCGGTTATCTTTTGGGAATTCTTTAAAAGGCGGATGAAATGAGAAAGATTTTAGTTTTCCTGCCGGTATTGTTATTCTGTCCGTCATTGTTGTTCGGTATGGACTGGAAGGTGCTCCATGAGAAGGCGGATAAGCTGACCTTGCAGGAGGCTATGGAGGCCGTAGTCGCAAGTAAGGACTCTTTGAATGAACAATATGTATTGGGGCTGGTTTATCTGAACATGCACCAGGATCAGGAGGCTTACCGTCTTTTTAATGCCCTGCATGCCGAAAACCCCGGCATGGCCGAATTAAAATGGGGACTGGCAGAATCATGCCGCAGACTGCATGAGACAGCTAAAGCGCAGGAGCTGTTGGATGAGACGCTCAAGCAGGACCCGAAGTTTGCCCCCGCCTTGATCAGCCTGGCTTATATTGAATATTTCAAAATGGATTTTACGGGTTCGATACGCCTGGCTTCAAGGGTGATCCGGCAGGGCGAGGATAAGGTGGATTTGAACAATTACGCCCGCGCCTACGCTATGTACGCCGGGGCAAAAGGGATGCTGGCGCACTACGGGGGTATATTTTCCAAGGCAATAGACGGCCTGGCGGTAAAGACCAACCTGGATAAAGCACAAAAACTTAAACCCGATTCTCCTGCAGTCCTGTTCGGCCTGGGGAGTTATTACCTTCTTGCGCCCGTGGTTGCCGGCGGCAACAAAGCCAAGGCCGAGGAGTATCTTAATGAGGCGGTTAAAGCTGATCCGCTTTTCGCGGATGTTTACGTGCGGCTCGCGCAACTTGCCAGGATCAAGGGAGATAAGAAAAAATACGATTATTACCTGAACAAGGCGCTGGAGATAGACCCGGGAAATGAGTTGGCGTTGGATACCTTGAGCGGCCGCTGCAAATTTATCTGCACCGGCGGTGAAGAGTAATTATACTTTTAGGATCTTGCGGGAGAAATTATCCAGAGCCTGTTTGTAGGGTGTTTTCATTTTCAGCCCCTCAAGATGTTTGCCTGCTTTTAAGAAAAGTTCCCTGATCTGTTTTTCCGCGTATGCCAGCGAACCGCAGCGGACGATGATCCGGCGTATCTCAAGCAATCCGGATCCGCTTGAGAGCCTTCCGTCCATAATCTTTTTTATTGCCAGCCTGTCTTTGTTCCCCGCGTGCTTAAAGGCATGCCAGATCAGCAGCGTCCTTTTTGCCTCTTTAATATCGGTGAGATTTGATTTGCCTGTTTCTTTTTCTTTGCCGAATGTCCCGATAATATCGTCTCTTATTTGGAATGCCCTTCCCAGCAGTATGCCGTAAGAGAAAAGCTCCTTTGTCTGGCTTGCTTTTGCCCCGGCCAGGGAGGAACCCATGGTCAGGGGGGAGGCGAATGTGTAGTTTGCGGTCTTGTAATCATAGATTTTGTAAATCTCATCCTTGCTTACATCCTCCAGAGGCTTGGCGCCAAGCAGTAGCTCTATAAATTCTCCGCTTCCCGTATAAAGGGCGGCCGAGATGAGCTTTCTTAGAGCTTCTTCTTTGCGCCGGGCGTTTTCCTTGACCGACAGGAAGGCATCTAATCCCATTGCGTACATTACATCCCCGGCGACAATGGCCAGGTCTTCGCCGTTGAATTTGACGTTCTTGCTGCCTTTGAGGTAGCGGTTAAGCAGGATGTGCATGGAGGCCAGTCCCCGCCGCGTATCGGATTTATCGATGATGTCGTCGTGGACGAGCATGAAATCATGCAGCAGTTCCAGCGATAGGGCGCTGCGGTAAAGCCCGGCAGCGGGTTTTCCGGAAAAACCGAGATAACCTATGCAGAACAATATCGGCCTTACCCGTTTCCCCGGACGGCAGATGAAATCGCGTATATTCCTGAAAAGAAGGGGAGATAGGCTGCTTAGCGAATACAGCCTATCTATCTCTTTGATGTAGGAGGAAAGCTCTTTTTCAATGCGGATTTTCATTTTCATGAACATAAAATTATGTTAACATATAACAATAAATTATGCAATTACACTTTCACGAAAAAGCGGCCTAAATATTGCCCATATGCGCAAGATCATCGTTATCGGAGCAGGCTTTGCCGGTTTAAGCGCGGCAGCCAGGCTTTCCGGGATGGTCCCGGATGCCGAGGTATCGATCTTTGATAAAAAGGAGACCGTTGATTTCCTTCCGCTTCTGCCGGATATCATAGGGAGGCAGCTTGCCCCGGAGTTCGTATCCTCTCCTGTTAAAAATATCCTGTCCCGTAGAAAAATAAAGTTTGTCAGGGAGGAGGTCTCTTCGGTTGACTTGAATTCCTCTCAGGTTTTTGCCGATTCACGCGCTCATGATTATGATTTCCTGCTTATTGCCAGCGGCAGCCAGACCAATTTCTTTTCCGACGCCAAAGCGCAAAGCCAGGCGTACGCTTTAAACAGCGTAAACGATGCGAAGGGTATAATGGAGGCCTTGCGTAAAGAGAGGTTTGAGAATTTTATAGTCTGCGGCGGAGGTTATACCGGTATAGAGGCGGCAGGCAGCCTTTGGCTTTTCTGCCGCAGGAATGGAATAAGCGCCAGGGTTTTTATCGTCGAGCGGTCTCCGGGGATACTAGGGGCCTTACCTTTATGGATGAAGGATTATATCGCAAGGAACCTTAATACCATGGGGATAGAGGTCTTGTCTAATTCCGTGATCGAGGATATACAGGGCACCAGGGTTAAGGTTTCCGGCGGGCGTGTATTCGAAAAGGCCATGCTGATTTGGGTGCCGGGTGTAAGGACAGCCGATTATATCCAGAAGCTGGAGGTAAAGAAGAACCCGCAGGGCAGGATAATCGTCGATGAGTATTTGAGGTTCAGGCAGAATTGTTTCTGCGCGGGAGATACCGCTCTATTTGAGGCAGGGGGTGTCCCTTTAGGGGACGTCCCTTTAAGGATGGCCGTACAGTTTTCCATTGCCGAAGGCGCCCTTGCCGCGGATAATATAATCAGGAGCCTGAAAGGGAAGAAGCTCAAGAAATTCATACCGCAGGACCTCGGTTTTATCATCCCCATGGCCAACAACAGGTCTTGCGGCAGGGTGTTTGGCCTGGAGATCAGGGGGTTATTACCGACATTGCTGCATTTTATGATGTGTATTTACCGCGCTTTCGGACTGAAGAATAAGATAGGACTGGCGGCCGGCCTGATAAGGTCATGTTTTGCCGCGCCTAAATAGCAAGGAGGTACAGATGTTGAACTGGGGAGCTCTGGTTTTGCGTTTAGGTTTAGGGATAATGTTCATGGCGCACGGCTTGCAGAAATCTTTTGGTTTGTTCGACGGGCCGGGGATCAAGGGTTTTGCCGGGATGCTTTCCGGATTGGGGTTTGCCCCGGCGATATTCTGGGCCTGCCTGGCCGCTTATACGGAATTGATCGGCGGGCTTTTGCTGATCCTTGGGGTGCAGGTCAGGTTATGCGCGCTCCTGCTTTTTATATTGATCGTCGTAGCCGGCATCAAGGTGCATTTGGCAAAAGGGTTCTTTTTGTCGAACGGCGGGTTCGAATATACCTTTATAATCGCCTCCATTTGCCTGGCGCTTATCTTCCTGGGGGCCGGGAAATTCAGCGTGCTTAATAAATAATAAGATATGCGCCTCTGGAGTATTCATCCCAAATATCTTGATACCAAGGGCCTGTTGGCTGTATGGCGCGAGGGCCTGTTGGCCCAAAAGGTGCTTTCCGGAAAAACCCGCGGTTACCGGCGGCATCCGCAGCTGGAGAGATTTAGAGGCTCGGGCCGGCCGATGTCGGCAATCCGTGATTACCTGCTTGTTGTCTGCCGCCAGGCAAAAATGCGCGGTTACGCTTTTAATGAATGCAAGGTCAGCCCCTGCGGGAATGATCCCTGCGAAAAGATATGCGTGAGCCGGGGACAATTGGTATTTGAATTCGGTCATCTTTTGTCTAAATTGAAAACAAGGGATGTTAAGAAGTATAAAGAGCTCCGGAAGGTCAAAAGGATATCCGCGCATCCGCTTTTCCGTATAGTCGCGGGCAGCAAAGAAAGATGGGAGCGTGGAGGCAGGAGGGGTTCTTGTGCGTAAGATCATGAAACGATTTATATTTTTACTGTTATTCCTGACGCTTTTTTTGCCGGCTCAATGCAGGGCCGCCGGCAAGCAGGATGGATTGCCGAAGCTGCTTATGTTCCATTCCTTAAGCTGTCATGAGTGCGTGAAAATAAAGGCGCAGATACTGCCAGGGCTCCAGGAAGAATTCAAGGGGAGGGTTTCCTTCGTTTATCTTGACATAGAAAATCTTGATAACTATAAGTTGTTCCTGGACCTGATACAGAAAGGCGCCTCCGGTCAGGAAATAAAGATTCCGCTTTTTTACATGGGGGGGAGGTTCTTGAGCGGCGAAAGAATGACGGAGGAGAAGCTGCGTAATTTCATAAACAGCTCTCTGGATGCCGGTCTTGCCGGGCCGGGACTGATGCCGGTTGACCCCGTCGAGTATTTTAAAAGCTTTGTCCCCCTGTCGGTGGTTGTCGCCGGTCTTGAGGACGGGATAAACCCCTGCGCGTTCACGGTGATCGTCTTTTTTATTTCTTTCCTGGCTGCCCAGGGGTACCGCAAAAGGGAGCTGTTTTTTATCGGCTCGGCCTTTATCATTTCGGTTTTTCTGACATACCTGGGTATCGGGCTGGGCATATTCAATTTTTTCTACCGGTTCCGCGGGCTTTGGATGCTCACTCATTTGTTCAATATAACGATGGGCCTGGCCTGTATCGTTTTCGGCATCCTGGCAGTTTATGATTTCATCAAATTCAAGAGGACCGGCTCCACAGATGATCTTGTCCTGCAGCTGCCTGCGGCGGTCAAAGAATGGATACGCAAGGTCGTGGGGTTCTTTTACCGAAAAGGCACCCGCCAGAGGCAGGAGGGCGGCTCTTGCGGATTGGCCAGGCTGGTTGCCAGCGCCTTCATTACCGGTTTTCTTGTTTCCCTGCTGGAAGCGGTCTGCACCGGACAGGTGTATTTACCGACGATAGCCTTTATGCTTAAGGCCAGCTCTTTTAAACTGCAGGCCCTGGGTTATCTCTTGATCTATAATATCATGTTCATCGTCCCGCTTTTGGTCATCTTTGCGCTTGCGCTGTTTGGCACGACCAGCATACAGTTCGCGGGATTCCTGAAAAAACATCTGGGTTCCATCAAGATATTCATGGCTGTCTTGTTCTTTGTTTTAGGGGTGTTTTTACTCTGGAGGGGTTGATGCGCAAGTTGCTCTTATTCGTTTTTCTTCTTTTTCTCGTTCTTCCGTCTGTGGCGGCAGGGGCCGCTGAGGCTGGTTCGGACACATGGGATTTCGGCAAGGTAGCTGTTTCCGGAGGGATCGTAAAACATGTATTCTCGTTGAAAAACGATTCCGCGCAGATCTTGAATATCACCGGTACATACGCCTCCTGCGGGTGCACTACCTCGGATATGGATAAGAACTCAATTAAGCCCGGTGAGAGCGCAAGCCTTGAGGTAAGGTTTGATCCTAAAGGATACTCTGGGCCGATAACCCAGTATGTTTACGTGAATACCAATAGCAAGAAGACGCCTTTGTACAAGTTTACCGTTAAGGCCGATGTGTCCGGAGCCGGATTTAATTTTTAGCGATATTTAATAATAAAGGGAGGAATATAATGTGGTCTCTACAGTTAAGGATGTGGCTTTTGGTAACTCTTTTGGTCGGTCTTATCTATTCGCTGGTCGTCATTATCGGCGCGGGCTTTCTGCATACAGGATCTTTCAGCTTTTACCTGATTATCGCCATTGTGAT
>JAQUKF010000053.1 GCA_028719265.1 Candidatus Omnitrophota bacterium | reverse complement strand
GTATTCGACTAGGCGATTATACCATAACTTTATTAGATCAAGTTGTGGGTCGCCAAGTTCAGGATGGCGGCTGTTTTCTTTTAAATAGTCGCCTCTTAAAGTGTAACGAAGCTTCTCATATTGTACGGGTTCATCCAAAAACCTATTGCAGAAACAGTCTTTTTATTAGATAATAAAACGTTATGAATAAGAAAAAGATAGAAAGAGCGGTTCGCCAGATATTGGAAGCTATAGGCGAAGACCCGAAAAGAAAAGATTTGTTGGAAACCCCCCGCCGGGTTGCCGATATGTGCGAAGAAATTTTTTCCGGGATAAAGCAGAATCCGGAGAAGGAACTGGAGGTTGTTCTCGACCAGAAGCATCATGAGATAGTGCTCTTGCGGGGGATCCCGCTGTATTCCGTGTGCGAGCACCATCTTATTCCTTTCGGCGGCAAGGCGAATATCGCTTATATTCCCAAGAACGGCAGGGTAACGGGTTTAAGCAAGCTTGCCCGGGTAGTTGATATTTTAAGCCGCCGTCCGCAGGTCCAGGAGCGCCTGACTACCCAGATCGCCGAGATCGTTATGAAGAAGCTTGATCCACTGGGGGTGATGGTGGTAATCGAGGCCGAGCATCTTTGTATGTCCATGCGGGGAGTAAGGAAGCCCGGGGTAATGACGGTTACCAGTGCGGTGAGGGGAATTTTTAAAGAGGATCAAAAGACGCGTTCCGAGGCGCTTGCCTTGATGGAGAGGGATTAAACATAATGAGCAGTAAGTTAAGAAGGGTATGGTTTGTTCTGGCGTTGTCGTTATTGTTATCGGGTTGCGCTACCTATAAATTCCAGAAAGGTTCCGCTCCCTATGATAAAGGGTATGTGGTCTCTTATGACGGGAAGGTAATCCCTGAATATACCGTGGGCAAGAACAATTCCGTTCCGGATATGGGGTTGGCAAAAGAACGTTTTAAGAGAAGGCGCTCTACGGTTGAATATTATTATAAGAAAATGGGCGATATAGAATCACGTTTCAAGGAGATTCTTTGGGACCCACCGGCTATGGCTATAGATTTTATAGGGGGTGTTTTACGCTGGCCGTTTATCGCCGTATCCGATTATAAATATAACCGTAACCCGGGATATAGGGAAAAGGTCGACCGGCTCGATGAAGAAAAGGACGAATTGGAAAAAACGAGGGTAAATGATTTAAGGTCAAAGCTTAAGGTTTATATAGAAGAAGATCTGGCAAGAGAAGAAGGCGAGGCGCAATCCCCTGTCGCCAAGGCTCCGGTTACAGAACCTCCGCCGGTCGTTCCCGCAGCTGCCGTAGAAAATAAACCTGTGGAGCCGATGGAGGATAAGCAGGTGCAGGCCGAGGCGGTCCAGCCTGCCGTTCCAGCCGTCACTGTTGCGCCCGTGGAGCAAGAACGGACGGTAGCGTACAATGAAGAAAAAGTCCTTCCTGCCGCTAAACCGGTAACGTTTGAGCCTCCGGTTGCCGTAATCAGCGCAAGGCCGGATAAAGGTTTCTCCCCGCTGCAGGTAAATTTCAACGGAGGTAAATCTCATTCAAGCTGCGGGAAGATAGTTTCTTATTACTGGGATTTTGGGGATGGTGACACATCCAATAAGAGAAACCCGGTCAATACTTACTGGAGTACCACTTATGGCGTGCGTTCTTTTGTCGCCACGCTTACGGTAAAAGATGAAAAGGGCCAAACCGCCAGCGCCAGCGTCAATATTGAAGTTTCAACAAAATAGCCCCTCCTTTTTTACTCACCGCATCCCTGAGTTGTCTCCTGCACTACGCAATTATGAGGGCAAAATTTAAAAGATTAATCAAACTGTTCATACTTGTTCTTGTCCCCGTCGCAGCCCTGGCTGTCCTGGAGTTTTCCCTATTTTTTTCCGGTAAATATTTGTTATGGCATAGACACGCAGGCAGCAAGCTGCCAGGAGCCGTATGTATAGCCTGCCTGGGGGATTCGCATACATTCGGCGTAGGGACTTCAATGCAGAACAGTTACCCCGCGCAGCTGGAAGCGCTATTGTCCTTGAATAACCCCGGACATGATTTTTCCGTCTTTAACCTGGGCATCCCGGGAGCCAGCACAAGGCGGCAGGCGCAGGAGTTGAAATCTTTTTTTAAGGAGCAGGATGCCGGCATCGTGCTCCTGCTCACCGGCAGGAATAACGACGAAGAACTAAAGAGCTGGCCGGACAATCCTCTTTATCGTTCTTTTGAATGCCGTCCGCGGTTAAGGAGCCTTAAGTTCTTTGGATGGTTGTTCAACAGCATCGGGGGAAGAGGCCCGGGAAGAAAAGGGGTTTATGACAGAAGGCATGCTAGTTACCTAAGTTTCTACCTGGATGAGATAAGAAAAACCTGTATTAATAATGGCGCTAAATTGGTCCTGCTTTCTTATTACAACAGTTTGGATAAAGCGGTTATGGATTTTGCCTTCGAATACGATATTCCCTATTTGGATTTTACGCCTGATTTCAGGCGCCTGTTCAGAATGGACGGAGGCACCAGGTATGTTTCCCCCGATATGTCGCATTTGAATAGCCGGGGGTATAAATTTTTTACCGAACGACTGTATGAAGGACTTTTCGCCAGGCAGTCCTATCTGGGGTTCCATATGAACCCTCTCCTAAAAGAGATTGATGAAGCCGGTCTCCGTGGGGATGAAAAGAAAAATGAATTGATGGTCCGTCTCCAGGAGAAAAGAGCGGACAATAGCCGTGGTTTAAGTGAATACCCTTTTGAGCTCGTCCATCTTGGGCATATATATACGGAGATAGGCAGAGAAGAAGATGCGGGGAATTGTTATATGAGGGCGCTGGTTGAGTCCCGTTATCTAGATAACAATACCATTGTTTCCCCTGCGATAAATTGGTACCTGAAAAAAGGAAAGAACCGGGAGGCGCTTGCTCTCTGCGAGGAAATTCTGCTTTGCAATCCCGGAAATAGCATTGCCTTGCGTTATCGCGGTTGGCTGCTTAACCAGCCTCATTAAAAGGAGCTTAATGGTTGCGGAGATCAGAAAGCTTCACGGTAATTTACCGTAATCCCGGTCAAGCGAGCGGTATTGGATTGCTTCGGCAACGTGTTCGGCGAGGATGAGGTTGTTTTCGGATAGATCGCTTATCGTGCGGGAGACTTTTAATATTTTATCATAAGCCCTCGCTGAAAGAGCCAGTTCTGAAATTGCTATCCGCAGCAATTCCTGCGCCTGGTTGTCCAAGGAGCAGTATTTTTTGATCAGTTTTCCGTTCATCCGGGAATTCTGGAATATGCCGTCATGCCTGAATCTTTCCCTTTGTATCGACCTGGCCTTTTCTACGCGCTGCCTTATTTTTCCCGATGGCTCCGCCTCGTGATTATCGAATAGCTCCTGGTGTCTTACCGGGGGGACCTCAATATGTATATCGATCCTGTCCATGAGCGGACCGGATATCTTCCCCAGATAGTTCTTTATTTTTGCAGGATGGCAGTGGCATGCCTTGTGCGGGTTAAAATAATTACCGCAGGGGCATGGATTGAGTGCGGCAACCAGGATAAAAGAGGCCGGGAAAGTCATGGTATGTTTTATCCGGCTGACGCAGATCAGGCTTTCTTCCAATGGCTGCCTTAGTGCTTCTAGGGCCTTGCGGCTGAATTCAGGAAGCTCATCCAGAAATAAGACACCGTAATGCGCCAGGCTTATTTCTCCCGGCCTGGGTATGTTCCCGCCGCCGATCAAGGCTATGTCCGAAATGCTGTGGTGAGGAGAGCGGAAAGGCCTCCTGCCGGCAAGAGGGTTCTTGTCTGAAATAGTCCCTGCCGCCGAATGTATCTTGGTGATTTCCAAAGCTTCTTTTAAAGTCAGACTGGGCATGATCGTCGGTATCCTTTTGGCCAGCATTGTTTTCCCGCTGCCGGGGGATCCGATCAGGACGATGTTGTGGCCTCCGGCGACGGCGACCTCAAGCGCCCTCTTGGCAAAATGCTGACCTTTTACTTCAGAGAAGTCCATTTCGTAATCCGTATTCAGCTTTAATTGCCGGGTTGGAGCGGGCTTAAAGTATTGTTTTAAGAGAGGGTCGGTCAGGAATTGTACGGTTGATTTCAGGTTGTTTTGCGGCCAGCTGGAAAGGTGCGGGACCATCTCAGCCTCACCGGAGTTTCCTTCAGGGAGGACGAGGTTGTCCATACGGGTATTGGCCATAGCCAGGCCGATTGCCAATATCCCGCGCACCGGTTTAATCCTCCCGTCCAGGGACAACTCTCCCAGAAAAACATGATTTTCGAGTAAGACAGGGTCAATCTGTCCGGTTGAGGCCAGTATTCCTAAGGCAATGGCTAGATCAAAATGCGCCCCCTCCTTTTTTATATCGGAAGGAGCCAGGTTTACGGTTATTCTTTGGGATGGCCATTGAAAACCTGAATTCTTTATAGCCGAGCGCACCCTTTCTTTGCTTTCTTTGATGGCGGTATCCGTCAACCCTACCAGGGTTACCGCAGGAAGGCCGTTGGCCGCGTCAACCTCTATCTCTACCGGATAAGCCTCCAATCCGAGCAGTCCGAAGCTTTTAGCTTTTGAGATCATCTTTCCTCCGTTTTAAGATAATAGACGGTCAAGACAGGAAAATCTAACTGCTTTTCGGGGAAAAATAGCTTGCTTTTTGGTTGTCAGACTATATAATATAAGCTTATAAATAACGGGGTATTTAAGAACATACAGGTGAATTTAACGTTAATTCCGTTATTTTGGCATATTTAGACAGTCCGCTAAGAAGAGATTGGTTGCCGCCTCCGGGTTAACCTTCCGGGGGCGTAAATACCGATGCCTCTTAAACCAGGAGGAACAAAACTTATTGCGGGAGATAGGGAAGGAAGAATATTTTAACGGGTATCCGGATTTTAAAGAAGCTCGATGTACGGTACAAGATAAACCTGGATATATTCCCCCCGCGACAACCCTAGGATTTGCTCCGGCAGGCTCAGCTGCCGAAAACCTGCTTTTGCGGGAATGATCAGGCTTTAGGCTAAAATAAATGAGAGATTTCTTTCTGGAGATATACAGGAATAAGATTTTGATGACCACTATTTCTGCCTGGCTGATCGCACAGGCGATTAAGGTGGCGATAGGCGTGTTACGTAAAAAGAAATTCGATTTCCGCCTCTTTATCGGAAGCGGGGGCATGCCGTCATCTCATGCCGCCGGGGCCTCATGCCTGGCGACCGGCATAGGCATGGAATGCGGATTTGACAGCGTCTATTTTGCTCTGGCCTTTGCTTTTGCCATAGTGGTTATGTTTGACGCCCAGGGAGTGCGCCGTTCTACGGGTAAGCAGGCGGGTATTTTGAACAAGATCATGGAGGATATTTACTGGCAGGGCAAAATCCAGGAGATGCGCCTGCGCGAACTTATCGGGCATACCCCGGTGGAGGTAATTATGGGATTGTTGCTGGGGATTGTCATTGCCTTGATTTCCTGGTCGGGTTAAATATAAAGCGGAGGGTTATCTGTGAATAAAAAGATTTTAATCATTATAGCGGCTTGTGTGATAGTCTGTGTTTTTATCGCCGTAGGGATCAAAAGGTCTGTCGGCCTGGGCAGGATTGCCGTAGAGAGGGCATCCGTGCATAATTTGTTGAATCAGGCCCGTCAGTCCGAAGCGAAAGGAGACCTGCTCGAAACTAAATCCATATATCAAAAACTGGTGAGCGATTTTATCCAATCCCCGGATGTGGGGTCCTGGCAGAAAAAAATAGAAGATATAAATATTAAATTGTTGTTCTCTCCCACAATCACCCCAGAATCAATATCTTATGAGATAAGATCGGGCGATACGTTGAATAAGATCGCGCGCGCCCATAAGACCACGACCGAACTTATAATGAGAAGCAATAGCATCGGTGATTCATTGATAATACCCGGACGTAAAATAAAGATATGGAATGCCCCTTTCAGCATCCTGGTGGATAAATCACAGAATATAATGCTGCTTAAAAGCGATGAGGAGGTAATCAAGACTTACGTTGTTTCCACCGGGAAAGATAATTGTACCCCCGCGGGGGTATTTAAAATTGTCAACAAGTTGTCAAACCCTACGTGGTTTAAGGCAGGGGCGGTAGTGCCTGCGGGAAGCCCGGAGAATGTCCTGGGTACCCGCTGGATGGGGTTTGACCTGTCAGGATACGGCATACACGGGACTACAGAGCCTAAAGAATTGGGCAAGCAGGTAACCCAGGGATGCGTGCGTTTGAGCAATTCCGATGTCGAGGAGCTTTACGATATCGTTCCCGCCGGGACAGAGGTTACGATAGTCGAATAACTATGGCCGGATTAGATTTTGAAAAACCTATTCTTGAGTTAGAGAAAAAGATCCACGACCTCAAGGCTTTTATTTCCGAGAAGAAGATTGATCTGTCTTCCGAGGTAAAGAAGCTTGAGGAGAGGCTGGAGCATTTGAGGAAGGATACTTACAGCAACCTCAGCGCTTGGCAAAAGGTCCAGCTTGCCCGCCATCCTTTAAGGCCTTATACCCTGGATTATATCAATTTGATCATGTCGGATTTCCTGGAATTGCACGGGGACCGTCTCTTTAGCGATGATAAGGCAATGATCTGCGGCCTGGCAAAGGTCGATAAAAAGAAGGTAGCGGTTATCGGGCACCAGAAAGGGCGCGACACAAAAGAAAACCTGAAACGTAATTTTGGCTGCGCTCATCCGGAAGGATACCGTAAAGCGCTGCGCGTTATGCAACTGGCCGAGGAGTCCAGCCTGCCGGTAGTCGTATTTATCGATACCCCCGGGGCGTATCCGGGTATCGGGGCCGAGGAACGCGGCCAGTCTCATGCCATTGCCCTTAATCTAAGGGAGATGATGAGAATCAGCGTGCCGATAATGGCATTTGTCATCGGCGAAGGAGGTTCGGGAGGGGCGCTGGGGGTGGGGGTTGCAGACCGTGTAGCAGTTTTGGAGAATTCCTATTATTCGGTGATCTCCCCTGAAGGCTGCGCGGCTATACTTTGGAAAGACGGCTCCAAGGCCCCCAAGGCGGCAGAAGCCCTAAAACTCACCGGCCCGGACCTGCTTAAGATGGGCATAATTGATGAAATTATCCCGGAGCCGCTGGGGGGCGCGCACCGTGATCCGGCAAGGATAGCCCAGAGCGTAAAAGAGGCAATCCTTAGGAATCTTAAGGAGTTGGAATCCTTCGAGCCGGACGAGCTGCTTAAATTAAGATATAAGAAATTCAGAGGCATGGGTGTTACCGGATGATCGAACAGGAGTTCTTGCTATTAGGTTTATTGCGCCAAAGCCCAAAGCACGGTTATGAAATCAAGGTAAAGATCCGCCAGATCCTTTCTCTCTTTGCCGGAGTAGATCTGAAATCCATATATTACCCGTTGAGAATCTTGGAGAGAAAGGGTTTGCTTGATAAGCATACCGGGAAAGAAGGGAAACGGCCCGAAAGGTTTGTTTATTGCCTTACTAAAAAAGGCAAGGAGCGTTTTGACGAACTGCTGAATAAAAGCCTGCTTGATTTTAAGCGTCCCCAGTTCAGTCTGGACCTAAGCCTCTATTTTTTGGATTATCTAAAGCCTTCTTTAAGCCGAAGACGCCTGGCCGCCAGGCTGATGATATTGAAAAAGATATCGTCCAGCATAGAAGAGGCGCTTCAATCCTCCAAAATAAGGAAGTCAGTCTCCTTGTCGAGGATATTAAAACATAATCTTTGCCTGCTTCGGGCAGAATCAGATTTTTTGAGCTCTCTAATTAAGGAAATCCAATCGTAAAAAATTCACACTTGACAAGGACATCTTTAGGTAATAAAATATTGATCTAAAATATAGTAAAATTTTACTATATCGGCTTTTGTTCTCTAGGTCTGACTTTTATCAATAAACAGGATGAACCAATGGTATGGGAAGCTAAAACCGAAGAAAAATTCAAGCTGTTGATATCCAGGATCCCGGTTTTTCACCGCAGGATCACCGAGTCCGTAGTTTTCAAACAGGCAGAGGATAACGCTTTTTTACGGAAATCCCATCAGGTAGAAGATCAGGATGTGATTACCGCGTTTTTTTCCGATGTGCCTTCGCCTTTTTACAGCATGATGGTCCGTCTCCTTGAACAGAGCGGTTTTGATTATAAAAAATACGGTTTTCCTAAAAGCCAAAGTTAATTATGCGCATAGGTATT
>JAQUKF010000052.1 GCA_028719265.1 Candidatus Omnitrophota bacterium | reverse complement strand
AAATTATCTTATGACACTTTCCTGTTATCTAATCGCTTCGCGGATCTCCCGATCCGCTTGCAGATAACAGGATTAACTCGCGGACGCTTCGCTATAATTTACGTCGCCTCCGGCTCCGTAAATTATCTTATGACACTTTCCTGTTATCTAATCGCTTCGCGGATCTCCCGATCCGCTTGCAGATAACAGGATTAACTCGCGGACGCTTCGCTATAATTTACGTCGCCTCCGGCTCCGTAAATTATCCGCTCGTTAATTTTATCACGTTTGGAAGATAAATCTATAACGTTTTTACGATATCTTCCAGATAAGGCTTTTGTATTGATCGAGCATGCGGTAGGTATTGAAATGAGCCGCGGTGCAAATGCACTCGATCATCATGTCTATCCAAAAGGAAGAAATATCGGGCTTGCCGGGTTGATTGGTTTTATAGTACAAGCTCACCAGCCCGCTTAAGGTCTCATACAACTCCCCCGAATCCTCATTCATATGCAGATCAAGCTCGTTGCCTACGCTGCCTTCGCTGTTCTTATACCCGAAGAAAGCGCCGATCGGCCTGTCCGAAACCTCCGCAACCCAGCCGTCAACCGTACTCATCTGCAAAACACCGTTCAAGATAGCCTTCATCCCGCTTGTCCCGGATGCCTCAAACGGCGGCAACGGGTTGTTTAGCCAGACATCGACGCTGGAGGTCAAAAGCTTACCGAATGATATATCATAATTTTCAAGGAAGATGATTTTGAGCTTGTCGTAGTTCTCGCTCAAACCATCTACCTTATCAAGCATCTCATTTATATAGGTAAAACCCAAGTTGTCGTTGGGGTGCGCCTTGCCGGCAAGGATGATCTGCAATGGTCCGACTTCTTCGGCAATACGCATAAGCTTGCCGATATCATGCAAAATGAGGCTGGGTCTTTTATAGGCAGCCACCCTCCTGGCCCAACAGATCGTGAAAGTGTCTTTATCCAGCTTCCATTTCCCCAGGAACTTACACAAGTTATCCTTGTTAGCCTGGTGCGCCTGCCACAATTGGCTGCGGAAAGCAGAATCAGATTTTAGTGTTGCCGCCTTGGAAAGGATCATAGGATTGTTATCAAAATCCGGGAAGGCTTTCGGGAAAAGGCCGAAAAGCGATTTTATCTCCTGCGACATCCAGGTATAAGGATGCACGCCATTTGTTACATATTGTATCTGATCCCTGTATTTCGGGAATTGTATATGCATTACCTTCTGGTGGTTATGAGAAACCGCGTTGGTTGCCGAGGAGATATTCATGGAAAGTAACGTTAAATTCGCCAGCCCCGGCCGTTCCTTGCCGAATTTTTCGATAATGTCGGTGTCTTCTTTCTTCAGGACCCTGTCCAGGTCGTCAAAAGAGAACCTGTCGTGACCGGCCTCCACGGGAGTATGACAGGTATATACGAACTTGCTTTTAAGCTGCTCCAGCTCTTTACCCGAGAGCCCGCGGGCCTTGGCGACAAAGGCAAATACGGCATGCCCTTCATTCAAGTGGTAAGTATTGATATCGTAACCCATCTCGGCCAGGGCGCCTATGCCGCCGAAACCAAGGATAACCCTCTGGAGCAGTTTCAGGAAAACATTATCGCTGCGATAAAGCTGGTCGGTCAGGTTCCTCGCCCGCTCGCTGTTGGGCTCGACGTTGGAATCCAGCAATATCAGCGGCACTACATAATCATGCTTATGGCTGTAAACATAATATTTCCAGAGCCGAAGGTAAACGTCCTCCTGCTTGAAAGAAACCTTGATCTTGTTCTTTAAGGGTATAAGCCCCGGATAGCTGCGGGGATCCCAATGCATCTTTTCAGGGGCCTGCCCGTATTTAAACCAGAACTTCTGCCTGAAATATCCGGAATTCCAGAGTATGCCTATTGCCGCAGCAGGCAGCTTATAATCTGCCATGGTCTTTACAGTATCCCCGGCCAAAACACCCAGGCCCCCGCTGTAGATAGGAAGATCTATGATATTATCGGAACGCAGGTCGAATAAATAATCCGCCACCCGGAAATTTGAGAAAACGGCGTTCTCCGGAAGCCTATTGGCTGCCTCTAGCGGAAAATGGCTTGAAAATTTATTATAACAGCTCGTCGCCAGGCCGTACTCCATGGAAAAATAGGCCATGCCTTTTCCCGCAGACGAACGCAGCCGCTTTTCCGCCTCAATTATACTTGCCAGGGGCATACCAAAATAATTCCCGCCTTCTATATCCTTGGAATAACGGCCGTCATGATCATCCACCTGCACGAGGGAATAAAATTCATCAATAAGCTTACTATTCTCCATATCTTCCTTTATATCGCTTCCGCCACTCAAGAGACATACTTAATCTTCCGCTTTCTTACGCCTGGCTAAATTAAATCTTTTGGGTTTTTTGCGCCAGCGCATGGGGTTAACCTTGAATTTGCGCTCAGGGACAGAAGCTGTAATTCCGGCGGCGATGCATTTATTCATATAGCTTATCGAACGCCTACCCTGCTTATATTTCCCGGTCCTTTTAAGAACCGACCCCTGTTGCCGCTGGCGGAAATGCCCGCCTTCGACAGCTTTACCGCCAGTATTTGCGGACAGGGCTACCATAACATTAACCGGCCGGCCCAATATCTCTACGCCATCCAAAGCGGCGATCGCAGAAAGAGCCTGCTCCCTGACAGGCATATCAACAAATCCGAAACCGCGGGACCTTCTGCCGTTCTTCTCCATCACTATCGCCGCGCTGGCAATCTCTCCAAAAGCGGCAAAAGCCCTATAGAGATCGTCTTCTCCGGCGGAAAAAGATAAATTTCCTACGAATATATTCATTTAACCCTCATTATCTTTACCGGCAAAGAATTTAATCTGCCTCTACCATACCATAAGTCTTTATTCATCTCAAGCTTTTTAAACCCATCCTGCTCTGCAGGCTTAATTTCAACAGATAAAAGAAAGATATCAGGTATTGTTTTATCCCGGCCTTGCTGTATCCTTTGCTACGTACAGAAAAAGCATAAGGCACTTCGGCTATTCCCCTGTATTCCCCCTTTACCAAAACTTCAAGCAGTATCTTGTATCCCCAGGGAGACAGATCCTTTTTGTCTATGACCTCCTTGCGTAAAACAAAGAATCCTGACATAGGATCGCTAACTTTTCCAAGCTTACCGGGAAGCAAAAGCTTACAGATAAAAGCCCCCACCCCTGAAACCAGCGTCCTCCAAATGCTCCTGCCGGAGACTGCCCCTCCTTTTATATTACGGCTGGCGATTACAATGTCAACCGAACGATCCTCGCCCAGTCTCTCAAGCAAGAGCGGAATCACACCGGGAGGCTGCTGCAAATCGCCATCCATTACTCCCAGAATATCCCCCTGGGCAGCCTTCCATCCGTAAATTACCGCCGTTGCCAACCCTTTTTTAGCTGTCCTGCGGATAACCTTTACCCTCCGGTCATTTTCAGAGATACGCCGGGCAAACTCCCAGGTCAAATCCGGGCTGTCATCGTCAACTATGATTATCTCGAAATCTACCTTGCCGGAAAGCGTACTTGTCAGGATATTTACCAGTTCTTGGATGTTCTCCGCTTCATTATAGGTGGGGATAACCAGGGAAAATTTCTGGCTGGTCTTATTCATACCTTAAGGCTTCTATCGGGTTCAGCTCGGCAGCCTGTTTCGCGGGCCATAAGCCGAAGACCACTCCTACAATTAATGAAAAAACAGTGGCCAGGGCAACAGAAAACATCGAGACCTTTACCGACCATCCCGCCAGGATAGAGATCAACATGGATGCGCCGCAGCCCAATACCGTACCGGCCAGGCCTCCGATAAAAGACATCAATATGGCCTCAATAAGGAACTGGGTCATGATATCCTTATTATTGGCACCTATCGCCTTGCGCAGCCCGATCTCCCGTGTGCGCTCGGTGACCGAAACAAGCATAATATTCATGATGCCGATACCTCCCACCAAAAGTGAAATAGCCGCTATCGAGCCAAGCAATAAGGACATAGTCCTGGTAGTAGAAGTAAGCGCCGTCTTGATATCCGACATATTGCGGATCTGGAAAGAATCTTCGTCGTCTTTCTTAAGACGGTGTTTTTTGATGATGACCTTGGATATCTCCTCCTGGACAGACTCCATCGCGTCGGCATCGCGGACCTCCACATAGATATTGTCGATATACTGCTTGCCGAACAGCCTGTACATGGCGGTGGTAACCGGTACGATTATCACGTCGTTCTGGTCATGGAATGGAGCCGACCCCTTCTCCGGAAGAATGCCGATAATACGGAAATTGATCAGGTTAATCTTTATCGTCTTTCCCAGGGGGTTTGTATTGTCAAAGAGCTCCTTTACAACAGTAGTGCCCAAAACAGCCACCTTTTCCCGCATCTTTGATTCCGACTCCGTAAAAAACCTGCCTACTTCCGGAACCGAAGCGCGCATCGAAGCGTAATCCACGCCGACACCCTGGACCTGGGTATTCCAATTTTTGTTCCCGTAAACGATCTGTGCCCGGTTTACTACGAACGGACTTACATTCTTGACTTCATACGAAAGGTTCCTGATCGCCTCCAGGTCCTGGAAGTTGAGCCGCGTGACGGTCCCTGCCTCCAGGGCAACACCTTGAGACCTTGAAGCACCTTGTCTGACAACCAGGAGATTGGAACCCAAGTCCGCAAGCTGTTTCTCTATAGAAGCTTTGGCCCCCTCTCCTATCGCCAGCATCGCGATAACCGCGGAGACGCCGATAAGTATGCCCAGGATGGACAAAAAGGCGCGCAGCTTATGCGAAGACATCGCAAAGACGGCCTGGCGCAAATAATCCATGAACTCCATCCCCTTCCTTAAAGCGCTCCGGGAATTAAGCAGGATGTTTTTTATCGTATCCTCCTTGACGGAAGCAGGCGGGACCTTCACCTCACCGCTTGAGGCCGTATCGGAAATGATCCGTCCGTCGCACATGCGGATAACCCTCCTGGCATGGGCGGCCACCTCATTCTCGTGCGTGACGACAAGGATCGTCTTGCCTTTACGGTTGAGCTCCTTAAGGATGGAAATTATCTCTTCTTTGCTCTTTGAATCCAGGTTGCCAGTAGGCTCGTCGGCGAAGATCATGGGAGGCTCATTGACCAGCGACCTGGCGATGGCTACCCGCTGCTGCTGTCCTCCGGACATCTCGTTAGGCCTATGGAACATCCTGTTTTCAAGGCCGACCTCCTTTATTTCTTTTTTCGCCCTCTCCTTCAAATGCCTCTTGCCTGCGTAAATGAGCGGAAGCTCGGCATTCTCCAGGGCGGTCATCCTCGGCAGAAGATGGAACTGCTGAAAGATAAACCCCACCATTTGGTTCCTGATCAAAGCCAGTTCCCTGTCCGTAAGCTTTGTCACGTCCGAACCGGTCAGAAAATAATTCCCTTTATCCGGCCTGTCCAGTAGTCCGAGCACGTGCATAAGCGTAGATTTCCCGGAACCGGAAGGCCCCATAATGGCGACAAATTCCCCGGCGCCGATGCGTAAAGACACATTGTTAAGCGCCTTAACCTCCACGTCGCCCATGCGGTAAGTTTTATATATGTTTTTCAGCTCTATCATCGCAAAGCCGGATTGCCCCCTGCTATTTGGAAGATTTTTTTGTATTCTTCTTTACGTTCGGCATAAAAGGATTACTGCCCGCCTCCTCTTTGACAGGCAAAGAATATTCCGTGATCACATATACCACCGTCTCTCCCTGGTCAAGCCCCGAGATAACTTCTATATTCTTTTCATCCGAAGCCCCTAATTTAACCGCGCGCTTGACAGGCTCCTGGCTGCCCGCCTGCCTTATCAAGCAATAGTCACCGTCATTACCCCTGGTTACCGCCTCAAGCGGGACGATCAGGGCATTTTTATTATTTTCCCCAAGGAAATCTATGGTCGCGTTCATTCCCGAACGGAAGAATTCCGGCACGTCCTCAGGCAAAAGATCGACTTTATATACAGTAACATTATTGACCGTCTCCGATTCATAATAGATATGCTCGACAACGGCATTTATCTTCTGGTCCGGATAGGCATCCAGATAAACAACGGCCCCCTGCCCGGTCTTGATCCTGCCTATGTCGGTCTCATCCACCTGGGCCCGGGCTATCAGATGGTCGGAGAGGACTATCACCGCATCGCTGGTAGTGATAGTCTGTCCCGGCTGGGTAGTCGCCACGATCACCTCTCCATCAATGGGGGCCAGCAGCGCGATCGGCTTATATGCCTGCTGCCAATACTTCAGTTTTTCCGGACCCTGTCCCTGGGCGGCATCCAGCAAGGCGGCCCTTTCGGTCGAACTCATCCAGGCCAAGGTATCCCCTGCCTTCACCTGCTGGCCTTCCTTTACCAGAAGGCTCTCCAGCCTCCCGTTTACCGGAGGCTTGATCTCGAGCCGGTTCTTGGGCAGGATCGTGCCGGTTGTTGAAATGACCGTCTGGATGGAACCGGAAACCGGCTTTAGCTCGGTAAAGACCTGCCCTGTATCCGCCTTCGGGCGGGCCCTCAGGATCCAAAAAACGATTACCCCTAAGACTGCCGCCGCAACAAAAATAAGCTTAGTTTTTTTATTCATATTCCAGGGTCTCTCCTTTCGCCTGAATCCAGTTTGCCTCGGCGTACAGTTTATTCGCCTGGGCCTCCAGCAGCGCCTTCTTGGCCTTTACCAGGTTGTCCTCGATGATTATCCAGTTATCGAAGCTGATGAACCCCGTCGAGTATTGGGCCTGGGCTATCCTGGAGCGTTCCTCGGTTGCCTTCAATGATTTATCCTGTACTCCGACATTGTCGATCGAGTCCTTCAGTTGGGCCCATGTCTGCTCCAAAGCCAGCACCGCCGCATCCTTTGTGCTCCTTTCGTTCTCTTTAAGCTGATTAAGTAATGCCTGCGCCTGGGTAACCTGCGCCAACCTTAAGCCCCCTTCAAATATCGGCATGGACAAGGTAAGTCCCAGGTTCCACTGATTGCCCCGCGGGGTCCAATGCGAACCGTTCTTGTTCGCTCCGGCCGAACCGGTAAGCGAAGGAGAAAAGTTCGCGTATGCCGACCGCAAACTGAACTCCGCGGCATTCTTCTGCGCTATCAACTGTTGGACAGAAGGATGGTTTTTGACTATCAACTCGAAATCCGGCTTTGTCTTTACAGAATCGTATATCTCAAAATCGCCATTAGCCTCTATTGACGTAAAGGCTGTCCTTCCCATCTCTTTATTCAATGACCTCTGCGCTACATCGATATCCCTTTCGGCCTGTGAAATATCATAGATTGCCGAGGCCAAATCCGCCTCCGAAGTCATCAACGCGCCCTTATGCTCCAATCCCGATTCATAACGCAGGGTGATAAGCTCAAGGTTGTCCCTCCTGATATCGTAAATATCTTTGGTGATACGCAGCATCTCCTGGGCGCGCAGGAGGTCAATAAAGGCCGTGCGCAGCCTGTAGCGTACGGTAGAAGAGGTATAACGGAAATTCTGCCTGGCTGCTTTTATATCTTCAGAAGCGGACCTGACGTCGTTTATCGTCTTGGCGCCGTCAAATAGCAGTTGGGTTGCGCTCACCCCATAATTATAACTGTCTTTCTTGGAGCTGTTTGAAGCGCTGCTGGATGTCTGGGCGGTCGAGGCAGTCACGCTGGCATCCACCTGGGGGAGGAGCGCACTGGCAGTTACCTGTTTGCCTGCCTCGGATTGTTTTACCTCTTCTTCCGCCGCGATCAGGTCAGGATTGTTCTTTGCCGCCTCCTTTATGCAACCCTGCCAGTCAAGGACCTCTGCGGCAAATACTCCGCCGGGCAAGAATAAAAACAGGAAAATTAAAAACAGGCAATACTTTAGATATTTAAACATATTGACAGTGTTTAAAACACGCCTATTTGGAAACCGCTTTTCTTAAATTCGTAATATGCTCTTCAAAAAACTTCAGGAATTTGCCGAATTCCTGTTCAGGGATCAGGCTAACCATCTTCTCCTCGTGAGGGGGGCCGGAGATAATAAATAAATTATCCCCCGGCTTGATATCCATGGTTTTTCTTACCTCTACCGGAATAACGATCTGACCCTTAGAACCTACCGAAGCCTTACCGTAAAATTTCGGAAATTTATCCATTTGTCTCCCCTTCCTTAGGATTCTCTTAAAGAGTGTCTTTAGTATTACTTGTATGAAAAGTATTA
>JAQUKF010000051.1 GCA_028719265.1 Candidatus Omnitrophota bacterium | reverse complement strand
ATTGCCTGGAACTGAGGGATAATAAGGGCGATACCCTGTTGGCCAAAATTGAATTCCGCGAGTATAACGCTCTGCTTGTCAGGGATAATGAAGAAATAATCCTGCGTAGTGATGCCAAGCGCCGGCAGGTCATGGTATTTATGAATAGCCCCGAGCTTTTGGCGTGGCTTAAAGAGTTTGCGCCCAGCCAAGCCGACCCGTCTATTGTGCACCCTGATGGATTCATAGAAATATCGGGCCATCGCCTGCATATATTCCCTGCCTTTAACAACGGGAAACGCGCATCCGGATTCTTTGGCCGGAAGGTATCTCTGGAACTACAGAAGGAGTTCCGGAGTTATTTAAATAGAAGGATTCACAGCGCATCCAAGCGTTTTGGCCACAGTCAGATGATGATAGAGCGTGTATTTATGCTGGACGGCCGCTTGCTTCTGCGTCTTATATTAGTACGCGCAGGAAGTATGCGCGTGGAGATAAACGCGTTACAGGCATCGGGCGCAGCCGAGGTATTAGAGCTGGACCTTGAGAAAGAGAGTTATAATATCAATTTATTGAATACCAGCGCTCTTTATTTGCGGAATATTGAATCTTTATGGAATGAATTTATTCTCGGTAACGATCTTACAGATAATCTGGATTTGCATGTCGGCCTTGGCTGCATAATGAACGCGGAGATAAACGTTGATACGGAAGGCAGGAAAGGATCCTTGCTGGAAGGGTTAAAGGACCTGGCGGATGCCGGCAGGCCTTTGACTGCTGTCGAGTTAATGATGGCCAGAGGGAATAATATTAGAACCAAAAAGCCGTTCCACATAAGCGTATTCAACAAGGAACTATACTGGCTTACAAAGATCGGCCTGGTCAAATCGACCAGGAACGGGCAAACGGGTAAGCAGGATTATTATCTTACCGAAGTCATAGGAAGGGCCCCTCCTGAAGCCAGAAAAGTCATCATAGATAAACTCTCCGGAATAATTCCCGAGTTGAACCTTTCGAGCCTCTATAGGGTCCTTCCCGAAAGAATCGAACTAATAAAAGACAGAGTAAAACAGGTGCTGAGGGCGCAGGTTATAAAAGATGAAGGCATCCTGGCAATGATGGAGCATATACAGGAATTGGCTAATCCGTATATTTTCCAAAGGCCGGCCAGAGAGATAAAAGAAAAGGAATTAATGCAGCAGTATCTCCCCAGGATAACTTCTTCCAGCAGCGACAGCGAGTTTGTCAGCCAATTCGTGATGGCGGTAGAGCTTCTTTTGGAGGATGAGAACATACAGGATTGCGAAGACCTGATTTTGTTCATCCAGGATCTTGTATCCCGTAAAAGTGCCGGAGGCGGGACTTCGGAGCAGGAGTGGGAGGATGATTATTATAAGCTGGCCGGCAGCCTCTTAAGGGGAAAAGCCAGGGAGCTTTTTGATAAAGTGGACAGTTTTTATTTGAGCTTAGACATTGCCCTGCAGAGGGAAAAGATCAGGCAGATCGCCTTGAAAATCAACAACGCACCGTTTGTCTATGAAGTTTACGGGCTCGGATTTCCTTTTTACGGGGACCTGGATATAAGGAAGAGGATATATTCCACGCTTAAGGATTTAGCGGCAGGTAAGTTTAACGAAGAGGGATTTATGATAAGGATCATCCCCGATATAGATATCCTGATCGTCAACAGGCCTTCGGACCAGGGGCCATGGAGCGTATCGAATTCAATAGACGCTTTTGTTATGGAAAATTTTATCAGCGAGGTCAATTTGTACCAAGCCAGATGGCAGGCGATCTTCAGGGACATTTCCAATGAATATAACCTTACAGGCGGACGCATAGGCAGCGCAGAACTGGATTTTTGCCGGGAATTCCTTGAAAGCGGCAGGCTTAATGTAGATATCGTGCCCGTGCCTACTCATATATGGAAGAATATCATTGTTTTTGTCATGCCGGAAGACTTAAGGGTATTCCGTTTTATCAGGGACCTGCTTTTTACCACGGATTTGCTCTCCAAGGTTGAAACCAATCTTCCGGAGAATATACCTTTGCAGTTCAGGAAGAATTTTCTCCTGAACCTGTTGCAATCCTCTCCCTCCACAAAGGATGAATTGCTGGGGAGGCTTATCGAAATCCACCCTCACAACAAATTAATAATTCTTTATACAGAAATACAGCATATGCTTTACGCCAAGTTCGGGGAATCAATAGATTGCCTTTTGAAAGAAGGGTTGATTTCGGAGAGGGCGGAGGGCAAGCTTTGGCTTACCGAAAAGGGGGTTAATTCGTTGAAGTTGATCCTGGATGCCAGGGAAAAGATCATGAAGGAAGGTTTTGATATAGACGGGTATTCAGATATCGCAGCGTATTCCAATAAGCCCTTTTCTCCCTGGAAGGCGCAGTCTCCCCTTACGCAGTCAAAACCTGCCGATAATCCGCAGGAACCAGCCTCGCTGTCTATTACGCCAGCCTCTTCCGATATAACCTTCAGTCAGAGATCAAGCGCCAAAGATGATAAGGGCATACAGTCTTCTTTGCCGGCAAAGAAGACTAATATAAGACTCGGCAAACCTCAGGGGAATATCATTAAAGTATTCCAGCCGAGCCTTTTTGACACTCTTTTAAGAATAGGGTTATGGGATGGCGAGGCTATGGTGGGCGAGTTTGTATTGCGTCGTGAGAACCTTAAGGCCAAGAAAATCTGGATTGAAGATTTTGAGACAACAGAGGAGCTCAGGGAAAAGAAAGGATTATATTATTACTTGGGGGCACTAAAGATAGCCAGGTATTTTTCTGTTAGGGGAATTACGGTAGAGAAGATCAAAAAGATCGCTCCCGAAAGCGAAGCCAAAGAAAATAATAGCTATATCCTGCCGGGACAATTAACTTTGGATTCGATCACAAGTTCGCCGTTCGATAACAAGGCATCCTCCGGAGATAATGATGAGGACTTTTATAGTGAGATACAAAAATACTGGAAGGAATCAATCGCGGCCTTACGCCGGCAGGCCAATCCTTTAAAGATGGGCAAGAACACAACAACTATACCCCGGAAGGGTTCCTGCGGGAAGAACAGGGGTTTTGGCATAGAAGTCAGGATCGATTGCAGGCAAATAAAAGATTATAAAGAGATCAGCTGGAATGCCGCCGGCAATGACCTGTTGTTGACAAATATTGCAGGAGAAGATTTGATTATTAACGTATTGGGTAGAGGCATTAAGTTTGAAGACCTGGATACGGTATGGGTTGGCGATACGGAATATGCTTTGATGCCTTCAGGCGACATTCCCGGAAAAATGACCCTTAGGAAGGTTAACGGGGTCAGTGGGGATGGCGTTCCGTCCTTTGATGAGTCCGAAACATATATATTAGATAAAAACCGCCAGGGGAAAACTATTGTGGATTTGCTCAAACTGGTGAAGAACGATGAAGTAGTAAAGTTTTTCGGGACCGGTTTTGGGCCTGGAACTCCGCGTATCGATCAGGGGCATGATGATAACGGTTGGGGCGATAATCTCGAGGTCGAGGCGCCCGGGGACTGGGACCGCAAAATGACACTCCTGGCCGGCAGATTCAAGCCGGTGTTTATAAAAGAAGCCATAGAAAATGCTTTGACGGCAGATAACGGCAAGTTCATGAGAGAGGTGTTTGCTGGAATGCGGATAGACTCCCGTCAGGTAGATTCGCTAAAGGTATCATTTGCGCAGGAAGGTCCTTCTTATGGAGTATTCCGCGCGGGAGTTAAACTTAAAGACGGCTCTGTGAGATATTTTGGTTTGAATATTGCTTTGAATAACAGTCTGAACCAGGAACTGGAGCAGGATTACCGGAACCTGAACACCCTTTATGCGCTTCAGGACAAAAATAAGCTTAACCTTGTTCCGCGGCCTTACGCTATTGGAAAAGGAACTTTTGCGGCAGGTAATGAAGCGGTGGGAATAAGCCTGTTTGCGGTTGAATGGCTGGATGGCTATATAGAGCTACACAGGGACGGCTATTTCAACGAAAGCAAGTTATGCCTGTTAAATAATTATTTGGATACAAGATTACCCGCGTCGTACGAGTCTCTCGATAAAGAAGAGGCTGTATGCTTAAGGAAGAAAATAATTTTCATGATGACCTTGATATTCGCCTCCGGATATGATGAGATCAAGGGAGGTCTTTTTATCGAAAGGCTTAGTTTGAATAACGGAGATTTTATGGCGAAGAGGGCAGAGGGTAGTTTCGATCTGCGCCTTATTACCGCGCGGGGACTAAGCAGGATAAGAGTAAAGGAATTCCTAAACCGGCTGCTGGAATACGAGAATATAGAATTTGTAGAGAAGAGCGTCAAAGATGGATCGATAATCAACCGTGAGGTAAAGTTCAGGTTGTATGAAGATATCTCGGAAGTAAAAGAAGGAGTGACTGAAGCGTTGATCGTACTTCACGGGGAGAGCAAAGGCAGGGATTTGTCATCAAAATGGTTTTCGGAGGTTCCCGGACTGGATTCCTCCAAGGCGATGACGCATAAGGGGGCGTTGTTTTGCGGTGCGGTTGCGCTGTTGGTTTACGCCATGTTAGAAACGATGGGTTTTGTTTTCGCTCTGCCCGGAATTTCTTTCGTATCCAGGTTGGTGTTAGAGACAGCCTGCGTTTTCCTTGTAATATCCGGCATAACTAAGGCATGGGAGATCGTTTTGAGGAAGATATGCCAAATAAGGGCAGGTCCCGCAGGCCGTATTGCCGAATTGGACGAATCATCCGGCAGGATCAGATTTTACGCATTAGAGGCAACAACGAAGATGATCCGGAATACCGATTCCCTGTTTAAGAAAGTTCCGCTTTTAGCCGTACGTTTCCTCCTCAAGAATGCCTTTTACCCTTTTATATTCATACATGAAGGATTGCATAAATACGTAGCATTATTCCGTAACAATGAAGGGCTTACGTATTTTGCGCAGGGGTCAATAATCCTGGCCCTTGCCTTTTTCACTCAGATAACTTATTTGCCGTTTGCCGGTGTTGATATGATTGATGTCATGGAGCTGATATTATTATTATTTTGCGGTCAAAGGCTTAATAGCGCAGAAAACGCAAAGGATGAAGAGATACCTTTCCGGCAGCCTTTCCTTAAGGACAAACCAAGGCAGGTTCATCTTACAATCCCTAAGATTGAAGTAAGGCCGGTAAAGTTAAGAAAGGTCACGATAAAGGCTAGGAAAGTTGTAATAAAAATAAGAAGATTTCAAAACAAGAAAACCAGAAAGCCGAATATAAAGACAAGAACGATAAAGATAATCAACAGGGGTAAAATAAAACAAACTTTCTTTAGGCTTGCGGTAAATCTTTTCAAGGGAGCGGGATTCATGTTGTATAGGGCATGTGCCAAGGCTATGGGCAGCGAGAAAATATCGGACGAAACAGGTATAACTGCTGGAGGCATGGTGCACAATATAGATCAAAAGGTTCAGAAAATAGAGCAGAAAAATCAACAGGACCAGTTGGCGGAATCGGAAGTTTCTGGGGATGGTTAATAGGAGCTAACTATGATTATTTTCATGGGCTTACAAGAAAAAATGCTTGACAAAATGCCGTTTATATGTTATTCTTTTATAGAAAAGAAAGGGCTTTCAAAAAGTCTTAATAAAGTTAAAAAAACAATACCTGCCACGGTAGTCGCCGTGGCTTTCTCTTTTTTTTAAGGCAAATTGCCAATAAATAAGATGAAATACCTAAAATTATCACTAATAGCGATTTCCTGCTTTATGTTTCATGATATTGCTTTAGCAAGCTTATCCGACAGGAATATTGATATTCCTTCCCGGTATGGGACTATTAAGGAGTCATATAATTCCCCGGCGGGGGGAAAGGCAGATAAGCCTTTCATAATACATATTCAAGATGCCCATTGCAATTATGAGGCTCAAAAGAATATGGCCGGGATACTTGATTATTTGGTTAAAGAATACAATCTGAAGCTGATCATGGTAGAGGTAGGGGTTGGGGATGTAAGTCTAACATCTTTAAGGAATTACGCCGATAAGAAATCCAGAATGCAGGTTGCAGACAGGTATCTTAAGGCCGGGAAGATTTCCGGAGAGGAGTATCTTGATATTATTTCCGATTATCCTCTGCAGTTATATGGCATAGAAGACCAGTCTCTTTACGATGAGCATATCGCAGCCTTTCGAAGCATAGATGAGTTCAGGAAGAAAGGAGCAGGGGAGTTGAGAAGTTTAGCTAATGCCGTAAACAAGCTTGAGCCTTTTATATATAGCAATGAATTAAGACAGCTTAGGGAAAAAGAGGCCCAATATAAAGATAAGGACATTTCCTTGGTTGAATATTGCCGTTTCCTAAATAATTTGGCACAGAAGGAGGGTATAGACCGGGAAAATTATCCCCACCTGACTTCTTTTTGCGATGTGGCCCGCCTGGAGAAAGAGATCGATTTTAAAAAAGTG
Organism: Candidatus Omnitrophota bacterium; assembly: GCA_028719265.1. Lineage (GTDB taxonomy): Bacteria > Omnitrophota > Gorgyraeia > Gygaellales > Profunditerraquicolaceae > UBA6249. The sequence goes on along the minus strand of JAQUKF010000051.1, from coordinate 1,785 downwards.
GAGTTCCAGAGGGATTCGTTCATAAAGGAACTAGCAGGGATTTTGGATGAAAAGAGTGCGCAGGACCTGATAACCATGACCAAGGGTCTCAAATCGAAATTGATAACTCCAGAGAGGTATTATTCTTTTCTAAGGTATTTAGCCGAGGGCAAGATCGACCTGCGCAGCAGATACCCGCAACTTTGTTCTTATATAGAATATGTAACCACAAGCAGGGATGTGGAGGCAGCCTCCCTTGTGAAGGAAATGGATGAGGCAAAGGATGAGATAGAGGCCGTGCTGCTCAAGGGGGCCGACCAGAAACAACTGGCTGAGATCACCAAATCCATCCAGGTTCTTAATAAGGCTTTGGATATGGAATTGACCCCGGAAGACTACTCGTATTTTCAGGCGAATAAGCCTGACCTCGCCACCGGCACCTGGATTGGTTTCTTAAGGGAGAATTGCGCTAAATATAATCTGGATATCCATCCTGTCTATTCCGACGTTGTCGACGATAACTTGCAGCAATTAGAGGATTTTTACAGGATAGGAACGGAAAGGGAGAAGGCTTTTATCAAAAACATGGCCAGAAAATTGAACGGTTCCAAAGATAAAACCGTTGTACTTATCACGGGAGGGTTCCATACCCCGGGGATAAGCCGGATGTTAAAAGATAAGGGGTACTCTTACCTGATATCTACGCCAGTGATTACTAAAGAGAGCGATTCCAGTCTATATTTTTCGGTTTTGAGGAACGAGGGGAAAGAACCCGAAGAAGAACCCGTATATGAAGGTGAAGACCAGTAGCAGGTTACGGAGTCAACACAAGGAGGAAAATATGTTTTCGTATATCTTCAAAAAGAATCTATTCGTTAAGGCGACAGCTTGGATCATAATCGCCAGTTTTGTTCTAACCGGTTTTCCAGCACCTGCTTGCTGCGCCAGTGCCAATACGGATACCCTGAGAAACCCTGCGGCAGCAATGAGCCCGGCAGCAGCAAACAATATCGGATCCAGCCTGCAGAATAAACTATCCATAGCTTTCCTGGCCCAGGAAATACCTGTTGAGCGCATAAGCCAGATCGCGGCTTTACAGGAAGAGATCGACAAGGAAATAACCAATCCCGGCACCGGGGCCCTGCCCCGCATTGCCATAATTTCGGATTATCATGGTGACGCAGTTAAATTTGCCAAGCTTTTGAGCGACATTTTAAACCAGTTGTGCGGTTTCAAGGGGAAGCTTAATTCCAAAATCTCCATAGAAAAACAGTTGAAGGCTCAAGGTTTATCACTCAAGGATATCAACGGGGCCATTTATCTCAATGGTGATTTGCTGGACAGGGGTAGATGCGGTATAGAATGTTTCCTGGTGGTCAAGGAGATGATGGAGGTCGCCCCGGACAAGGTCTTTTACGTTACCGGCAACCATGATTTCTGGGCATTCGGCAATTTATCAGGCATACATTTACCTTGGTATAAAGGATTTAATTTCTACGGCGACAAGGAAGCGGAGAATCTGATAGAAGAAAAACGCTACGAAGCACCCGAAATTTTCGATACCCAAAAGGCATTTCTATGGTGGACAGGGCGTCTGGCAGAATACAACGCCGACCAGGCGAAATTCCAGAATGATTTTCTCGGCGGGAAGGCAGGGGAGTTGAGGGATAAGTTTATCGCTTATTATAAAAAGTACAACACAACCTGGAATAAAGAACAACTGGATGCGATGGAGGATTTTATCGGTCATTTTGCGCGCATCGATGTTCCCGATCCCTATGTGGGTTTGAACGGAATGGGAAAGAC
>JAQUKF010000050.1:6763-8555 GCA_028719265.1 Candidatus Omnitrophota bacterium | reverse complement strand
GTGGCTAAGCTTAGCGCGGTAGGACAGCTTGCCAGCGGAGTGGCGCATGAAGTAAAGAACCCGTTAGGTATAATTTTGCAGGGGATAAACTACCTGGAGAACAAAATAGCCGGCAAGGAAAAGGATACGACGGAGGTGCTGGGGATGATGAAGGACGGCATCAGCCGTGCGGATAAGATAATTAACGGCCTGCTCGACTTCTCCAAATCTACGAAGATGGATTTCAAAGAGGAGGATATAAACTTCGTGCTGGAAAGCTCGATCAACCTGGCCCAGGTTTCGTCAAGGTTTAAAGGGGTGCGTATCGTCAGGGAGATGGCAAGAGACCTCCCCAGGGTAAAGATCGACAAGAATAAGATGGAGCAGGTTTTTATCAATATCCTGGTCAATGCCGGCCAGGCCATGGATAACGACGGGACGATTACCATCCGCAGCTACCTGAAAAGACTGGATAATCCCGAGAAATCGAGGATCAATAAAGATGTGGATTATTTTGCCGCCGGAGAAGAGACTTTGCGCGTAGAGATAGAGGATACCGGCGCGGGGATACCGGAAGAGAACCTTAGGAGGATATTCGACGCCTTCTTTTCCACCAAGGGGCCCAAGGGGGGAGCGGGTTTAGGTTTGGGGATATGCCTTAGTATAGTGGATATGCATAAGGGGTTGATTGATGTAGAGAGCCGCATAGGCAAGGGGACCAAAGTAACCATTACCTTAAAGTTAGCCACGGAGGGTTAAAATGGTGAAAAGGATACTGATTATCGACGATGAGGTTTATTTCGCGAGGCTTGTTAAAATGAACCTGGAATCAGGAGTGGGTTTTAAGGTTGAGATAGCGCTGAAAGGGTACGAAGGGATCAAGACGGCCGCAAAATTCAGGCCGCACCTTGTACTGTTGGATTTACTCATGCCTGACATGAACGGACTGCAGGTGTTGGAAGAATTGAGGAAAGATAAGAAGATTTCCCGCACGCCGGTTATTATATTGAGCGCAAAAGGCGACGACGCAACCAGGAAGGAGGTTTTGGGCAACAAGGTAGATTTATTCGTTACCAAACCGATAAGCGCGGAAGGTTTGAGAGAGAGGATAGTAAAAGTTTTGAAGAATAGCAGGAAGTCCAGGAAGCGTTCAAGGAGAAGATCCTAGCTCCGGGCGTTGAAATGCAAGTTGTTTTTTGCGCAAGGGATAATATTAGGTAGAACCGTTTTAGCGCAGGAACCTTAACCGCTAAAACAAAAATATGCCCTAACCAGAAAAAGGAGAGTGAAATGGCCAGCAAAATATTAGTTGTTGACGATGAAGTTGATTTTACCAAGCTGTTGAAATCTAACCTTGAGGAGACGGGGAAATATGAGGTATTGACGCTGCCCAATGCCAACGATATCATATCCCAGGTCCATGCCTTTAAGCCCGACGTTATTCTTCTGGATATCATTATGCCGGGGACCAAGGGGATAGAAGTTTGCGAGATGCTGAATAAGGATGTGGTAGGCAAGGTGATACCTATTATCATTATTTCCGCCCTGGCAAAGGATGCGGATAAATATAAGGCCTACAGGGTCGGAGTGGTGGATTATATCGAGAAACCGATAGACCTCCAGCGCCTGATCGCCAAGGTCGATAAATACATAGAATTTAAACACGGCAACTAAATCAAGACGTTTTCCACAACTGTTTTATCCTCTTTAAGTTACAAAACAATTCTTTAAAACCAGGATAAAAGAATTGTTGTATAACTCTTTTGTTTATGGAGGGTTATAGAAAGCGTCTTGACTGATTTTGTAGTTGACA
>JAQUKF010000050.1:0-6663 GCA_028719265.1 Candidatus Omnitrophota bacterium | reverse complement strand
ACCAGGATAAAAGAATTGTTGTATAACTCTTTTGTTTATGGAGGGTTATAGAAAGCGTCTTGACTGATTTTGTAGTTGACAAAATATTGAAAAAGTAATAGTTTTATATTTATAATTTTATAAAAAAGAGGCCTTGACTTGCTTGCGCTCGTCAGGATTATTCTAAAAAAACATAAAGGAGGAAAAGATGAGCACGGGTCTTACTGCCATTAATGAGAAAGTCCAGAAGGAGAGCCTGTTTGTGCAAAGCCTGGTTACCGAGATCGGCAAGGTGATCGTCGGCCAGAAATACCTGGTTGAAAGACTGCTCGTAGGGTTGTTCGCCAACGGGCATATACTTGTTGAAGGGGTTCCCGGTTTGGCCAAGACCATGTCGATCAAGACGCTCTCCCAGGCCGTAAATACGAAATTCCAGAGGATCCAGTTTACGCCGGACCTGTTACCTGCGGACTTGATCGGTACGTTGATATACAATCCCAAGGAGGGGGTATTCACGACGAAAAAAGGCCCGATATTCGCCAATATTATACTGGCCGATGAGATCAACCGCGCCCCGGCCAAGGTTCAGAGCGCGCTCCTGGAAGCCATGCAGGAGAGGCAGGTCACCATCGGTGAAAATACGTTCAAGCTGGATGATCCGTTCCTGGTCATGGCTACCCAGAACCCGATAGAACAGGAAGGGACTTATCCTCTTCCCGAAGCCCAGGTGGACAGGTTCATGCTTAAGATAAACATAACCTATCCCGTTATCGAGGAAGAGCATGAGATACTGAAACGCATGGGTTTTACCGACAAGAAGAATGAGGTAAAGGCGATCGTGGAACCGCGGGACATTGTCAGGGCGCGCGGCGTAGTGGACGAAATCTATATGGACGAAAAGATAGAGAAGTATATCCTGGATATAGTTTTTGCCACAAGAGAGCCAAAAAAATACAAGCTTGACGAACTGGAAGGGCTCATCCAATACGGGGCCTCTCCCAGGGCGACGATCTACCTGGCGCTTGCCTCCAAGGCCTACGCCTTCATCCAGGGCAGGGGGTATGTTACCCCCCAGGATGTTAAATCCATCGGCCCGGATGTGCTGCGTCACCGGGTAATCGTCAGCTACGAGGCAGAGGCTGAAGAAAAGAATTCGGATGATATAATCAAAAAGATATTGAACGATATAGAGGTTCCTTAAAACATAGATGATACCTAAAGAAGTATTAAAGAATATCCGCCGTATCCAGATAACTACCTCGCGCATGGTCACCGATGTTTTTGCCGGACAGTACCAGAGCGTATTTAAGGGTAAAGGGATGGAGTTTGACGAGGTGCGTGAATACCAGCCGGGGGACGAGATCCGTTCGATAGATTGGAATGTTACCGCCAGGACCGGCAGTCCTTACATAAAAAAGTTCATCGAGGAGAGAGAGTTGACCGTTATGCTGCTTTTAGATATGTCTCCCTCCTCTTTCTTTGGTACCCGCGACCAGCTTAAGATGCGGCTTGCCGCCGAGATTTGTTCGGTTCTGGCTTTGGCGGCGATAAAGAATAACGACAAGGTAGGTTTTATCGCTTTTACCGACAGGATAGAAAAGTTCATCCCGGCGCGCAAAGGCCTGCGCCACGTTCTGCGCGTAATCAGCGAGGCCTTATATTCTAAGCCTAAAGGCAAAAAGACCGATATTAACGCGGCCCTGGAGTATTTGAACAAGATCACGACGCGTAAAACGGTAGCTTTCATTATTTCCGATTTCTATGCTCCTGATTTCAAAAAGATGCTGGCGGTGAGCAACAAGCGCCATGACATTGTGGCTATTACCGTCAATGACCCCAGAGAGATGGAGTTTGCCGATGCGGGGATAGTAAGCCTGGAGGACCTGGAGAACGGAGAGAATTTCATGGTGGATACCTCTGATGCCGGTTTGCGCAGGGAATACAGCCGTCAGGCAAAAGAGAGGCAAGGGGTCAGAAAGGCGTTGTTTAATTCGGTAAGCGTAGATGTCATTGATGTGCGTACAGACCTGCCTTATACGCAGAGCCTGTTCAAGTTTTTTAAGACGAGGGAGAGGAGGATGGGGGCAAGATGAATAGGATTGTAAAGATCGCCATTATCGCAGGCATATTGCTTTTAATAGCCGGCTTATTCTTTGTCAAGGAGATTGCCAGTCATACCGATAGTTCGGGGAATGCTTCTTGGACGGACAAGATGCGCCTGGATTACGCCAATGTCCTGCTTTCCAAAGGCTTAAACGCCGAAGCGGCGCAGGAATTCGAGGCGTATGTAGCCAGAAGCCGCGCGGACAAGAAAGAACTGGCAGGTATATGTTATAAACTCGGCAACATTTATCTCGGCTTGAAAGATTATGAAAAGGCCCTGGCCAGTTTCTATAAAAGCGAGCTGCTTGATCCCGAACCCGAATATAGACAGGATATGAACCAGAAGATAGTCAGTTCGTTGGAGAACCTGGGGTTGAGCCAGCAGGCGCAGTATGAGCTGGAAAACCGTTCTTCCATTAAACCCTCCGTCCGTAAGGACGAAAAGGTCGCAGTGAGGATCGGCAAGAGAGAGATCACCAATGAGGAGATCGATGCGGCCATAAACAGGCTTCCCGAGAACATAAGGAAGGGATTAAGTAGCAGCGATGCAAAACTGAAGTTTGTCCGGGAGTATGTTGCAACCGAGGTTCTTTACGAAAAGGGCAAGAAGCTGGGATTGGACAAGAAACCCGATATCCGTTATGCGGTAGAAGATTTCAAGAGGCAGCTTGTTCTGCGGGATCTGTTGAGCGATGAAATAAGGAAGGAATTAAGGGTTACTCCTGAAGACGTAGCTTTGTATTATAAGGCCAACAAGGATAGTTACAGCGTTCCGGAGAGAGCAAGGGTTTCTTTTCTGGAAATAAGCGCCCCTGCGAAGGAAGGGGATGTTTCGCTTGCGCTTAAGGAAGGTAAGGGCAAGAAGATAGGGCAATGGGTTGAAAAGGGCAGGCCGTTTTTCCTCCCGGGAGGTATAGGTATGCCGGTAGAGACGGCAGACGCTATCTTGAATCTTGATAAGGGCGGGATTAGCGCTCCGGTTAAGGTAAAGGACAATAAATATATGTTTATTGTTGACCAGAAAGAACAGCGGCGGGAGCGGGAATTCCAAGAGGTAAAGGAGCAGGTTGAGAGACAATACCGCGCGCAGAAAGAGCAACAGATCGTACAGTCTTTCCTGGACAAAGCTATTGAACAGCAGGAAATAGAGATATTCTATCAGCCGAAGACGGAAAATGAAGAAATTGCCAAATAAAACATTCCTTTTAGGCTTGAGCCTTTTTCTCCTAATTTTATCACTGTCTGCTTGTGCTAAGGTCAAGCATGAAGTGCCGCAGCCGATTGCGGTCGAGGCGGAAGCGGACAAAAAGACGGTTGCGATAGGGGATAAAATAAGATATACCGTCACTATAGATAAAGACAGGGATCTCCAGGTTGAGCTGCCGGCTTTTGGCCAGGATCTGGGGAATTTCGCGATCAAGGATTTCGGCTCAAGCCGCCGGGACATTCTGGACAGAGAGAAGATAACCCAATGGTATATCCTGGATACCTACATTACCGGCGAATCCATTATACCTAAAGCCGCGATAAAATATAAAAAGAAAGAAGACAAGGAGTGGAGCGAGATTGAAACAGGCGAAATAAAGATCGAGGTCAAAAGTTCCCTGGATAAGTCCGGACAGGAGATCCGTATGCGCGACATAAAAGGTCCGGTAAATCTTCCTTCTTCAATCATGAAATTCCTTGTTCTCGCGGGCGTGTCGCTTTTGGCCATGCTTGGCTTATTGGCAGGTTATTTTTTGAAAAAGAGAAAAAGAGGGCAGGTTGAAATCAAAAGGCCTGCCCATGAGATAGCTTATGAACAACTTGAGGCATTAAGGGCCAGGGATTATATAGGTAAGGCCATGATCAAGGAGTATTATACGCAAGTCTCCAATATTATCAGGCGTTATCTTGAGAACAGGTTTGGCCTTAAGGCGCCGGAGATGACTACCGAAGAATTCCTTGCCAGGGCCAGGCAGGCCCCGGAGCTTTCCGGTGAGCAGAAGAACCTGCTTAAGGAGTTTCTCCTCTGCTGCGACCTGGTGAAGTTTGCCAAGTATGCTCCTGCTGTGGATGAAGTAAATTCTGTTTTTGATTCGGCCAAACAATTTATAGATCAAACAAAAGAAAATGACCCTGCATAATCCTTTAGTACTGATATTGATCCCGGCGGTCATACTGCTCTTCTTGTATAAAAAAAAGACGGGCGGAATTGAGCCGGGATTTAAATTCTCGTCGGGTGAGCTGGTGGATAAGCTAAAAATTTCCCTAAGGTTGAGGCTTAGCCGGAATTTGGTCTATCTGAAGCTTCTGGCGGTTATTCTGATCATAATGGCATTGGCCCGCCCGCAGACACCGGTAGCCGATTCAAAGATACAATCCGAGGGCATAGATATAGTCTTAGCGATAGATTGCTCTACCAGTATGCTCGCCGAGGATTTCAAGCTGGGGGACAAGAGGCAGAGCAGGCTGGAGGTTGTTAAGAGCGTAGTCAAAGATTTTATCATGGGCAGGAAAAACGACCGTATTGCCATCGTGGCTTTCGCCGCACGGGCTTATCTGGTTTGTCCCTTGACCCTGGATTATGGCTGGTTGCTTGATAACCTGGAGAGGGTTAAAACCGGAATGATAGAGGATGGTACGGCGATAGGCTCAGGCATAGCCGCCTCCCTGAACCGGCTTAAAGACAGTAAAGGTAAAAGCAAGGTAGTGATCCTGCTTACCGATGGCCGCAACAATACCGGCAATATCTCTCCCCTGACCGCGGCGGAGGCGGCCAAGGCGCTTAAGATCAAGATATATACAATCGGGGCCGGCTCCAAGGGTCCCGTTCCTTATCCAATGAAGGATTTCTTCGGGAATACCGTGTATCAGCCGGTCCAGATCGATATAGACGAAGATACCCTGATTAAGATAGCGGAGATGACAGGAGGAAAATATTACCGGGCTACAGACACCGAAAGCCTGCGTAAGATATATAAAGAAATAGACGGACTGGAGAAGACGGCTATAGAAGAAAAAGGATACCTTGAGCATAACGAGCTGTTCGGCATATTCCTGATCCTGGGCCTGGCGTTTATGCTGCTGGATGTAATTTTATCGAATACTTTTTTAAGGAAGATACCATGAGGTTTGCAGCGGCAAATTTCGCTTTCGCATTCATCATTATTGCTGTTCTGATCTTGTTTTATTTTTGGGCGGCGAAATTACGTAAAGCTGCCCTGGAAAAATTCTGCCAGAGGGAGTTGTTGAGCGAGCTGCTTTCCGGCATGGATTATAAAAGGAGGATATTGAAGGATGTCCTGATGGTCCTGGCTGTGGCGCTTATGCTTTTTGCGCTCATGCGCCCGCAGTGGGGTTTCCACTGGGAGGAGGTAAAAAGGAAAGGGGTGGATATCTTGATCGCCCTGGATACCTCAAAGAGCATGCTCGCCGAAGATGTAAAGCCCAGCAGGTTCGAACGTTCGAAGCTGGCGATCAGGGACCTGGTGCGCAATCTCAAAGGTGACCGGATAGGGCTGATCGCTTTCTCCGGCAGCGCATTCCTGCAATGCCCGCTGACCCTCGATTACGGGGGCTTTCTGCTTTCATTGGACAATACGGGAATAGATACGATCCCCAAAGGCGGAACCTCCATAACCAGCGCAATAAGGGAGGCGATAAGAAGTTATAAGGGGGCCCAGAAGAAATATAAGGCACTCGTGATTATTACCGACGGGGAAGATCATGAGGGAGACCCATTGCAGGCGGCCGAAGAGGCCAAGAAAGAAGGAATCAGGATATTCTGTATAGGCATCGGTACAAGGGAGGGAGAGCTTATCCCGGTCACCGACGAGAGTGGACAAAAGGCTTTTCTTAAGGATACCCGGGGTAACGTGGTCAAGTCGCGCCTTGACGAAACGGTTCTGCAGAAAATAGCGATAAATACCGGCGGCGTATATGTAAGGGCCACTAACGCGCAGTTTGGGCTGGACCTGATCTACCGGGAAAAGATATCCAGGATGGAAAAGAGGGAGCTTGAAGCCAAGATGAACAAGCATTACGAAGAGAGATTCCAGATATTCCTGTGGTTTGCCCTGGTTGCGCTTATAGGCGGGTATTTTATAAGTGACAAGAGGGCGACGAAAGAGAACTCTTAAAATGAAGAAACCGGTCTTTATTATATTGCAGTCTGCTTTTATCCTGTTTATCTCTGCTTCCTGCTGTTTTGCCGAAGACGGCGCCTCCTTAGTAGGTAAGGCCAACAGGCTGTATAAGCAGGCAAAATACGATGAAGCGATCAAGCTCTATAATGAGGCGCAGATCAAATCTCCCGGGTCTGCCGAGATAAGCTATGATTTGGGAGTATCCCAGTACAAGAAAGAAGATTACGCTTTGGCTATCGGGTCTTTTGAAAAGGCAACCATTTCCAAGGACAGGCTTCTGGAAGCCAAGGCGAATTTCAACATCGCAAATGCTAAATATAAAATGGGCAAGCTTAAGGAAAATACCGACCTCGAGGGAACCGTGGGGTTATTACGTCAATCCCTGGATTATTACAAGCGTTCGATAGAGCTTGACCCTAAAGATGAAGACGCAAAGATAAATCATGAATTGGTG
>JAQUKF010000049.1 GCA_028719265.1 Candidatus Omnitrophota bacterium | reverse complement strand
ATGAGCCACCTGATCGTGCTCTCAACCAGCCTCTATCTGATCTCAAAATTACCATAAAAAAAGACGGCTCTTAAGGAACCGTCTTTTGATCAAAAAATTGTCTTTTGAATTTTAAGGAATATAAAGACGCGGGATGCGGCTGCCCAGTCCGCAAACGATCTCGTAAGAAATGGTCTCGGCTGAATCCGCCAATTCCTCGGCAGTGACTGTTTTCCCTTTCTGTTTGCCGATCAAGACCACTTCATCGCCCACCTCCGGCCTGAAACTTCCGGTATCAACCATGATCTGGTCCATACAAATGCTGCCGCTGACACAAAATCTCCTGCCGCCGATCAAAACCGGACCCAGGTTAGAGAGGTTACGCGGATAACCGTCCCCGTAACCGATAGGCAGAGTAATGATATAGGCGGGACGCCTGGTTATATACGCGTGGCCGTAGCTTATACCGACCCCTGCCGGCACCCTCTTCACAAAGACCACTTGCGTCTTAAGACTTAAAACAGGTTTTAATCCCATTTTTATGCCGCGGTGGGGATGCAGTCCGTAAATTACGAGCCCGGGCCTGACCATTGTAAAATGACTGTCCTGATGGTTAATCATGCCTGCGCTATTAGCCGCGTGCACCAAAGGGATAGTTATGCCGCAGCTTTTAAGTACGTCCACAAGCCTATCGAATAATTTAATCTGGGAGACGGTGAACCTGCGGCCGGAACCGGCAAAGGGAAAATGCGTAAAGATCCCCTCGATAACGACAGATTTAAGCCTGTGGATCTTCTTTACCAATTCAAATGCATCCTTATACGCCACCCCTATCCTGCCCATGCCGGTATCAACTTTTATATGCAGGCGCATCGGTGTCTTTAAGGTAGATGCCTTTTTGCTCAAGGCGCAGGCAAGCTCATAATCACAGACAGTCGGAGTAAGCTTAAAAGTAAAAAGCGAAGATATGTCCTGTTTTAAAACTACCCCGAGCACAAGAATAGGGACTTTTAGACGCGCCTTCCTTAATTTTATACCCTCGTCAATAGAGGCGACCCCAAGATAATCCACCCCGGCCTCAGAAAGCCTCCTGGCTACAGGGACCAGGCCGTGACCGTAAGCGTCCGCCTTTACCGTGACCAGCACCTTTGTATGCGGCCTCAGGCGGGATTTCACCTGCCTGAAATTATGTTCCAAATTGTCGAGGTTTACCTGCGCCCACGTGGGCCGGTAACCTATCTTCTCTTTATCTGGCATTCTTGAGGATATAAATAAATCGGTTTGATCTCCTGCGCCGTGTTCAGCTTCCCGGCCTTCACTCTTTCCAGCGACAACTTGATAAGATTGTGCGCGTTCGGCATCCAAAAATCTTTATCTAACAAAGTTACGCCCTTCATCCGGGAAAATATCCGTTTATCATACAAAGATATGGCATCCCCGAGTATCACCGCCTTTTTACCGGAGAACCTGCGGGTAAACTCATCCGGGGACAGAAGCCCGTATTCGCTCTTGCGCTTCAGGATGCCTTTTTCCTTTCTATAAGAACAGCAGTAAATAAGCCCCCTCCTGGCATCTACCGCCGGAACGATCAAAATATTATCCTGTGTCACATTCTCCGCCATAATATCCAGCGTGGATATGCCGGCTACAGGCTTATCCCTGACAATGCTTAACCCTTTTATGGTAGCTAGGCCTATGCGCATTCCGGTAAAAGAGCCCGGGCCAAGCCCGCAGGCAAAATAACCGATATCCCGTATTTTAACCTTGGCAGCTTCGAGCACTCTTTGGATGGACGGGGCCAGGACCGCAGAAAGTTTCCTTCCCGCCTCAAGGTTATATTCATAAAGTTTGCCGTCAACGTACAAACCCAGGCACAAAAACCTGGTGGCGGTATCAATGGCCAATATCTTCATAGATGTCCTTTAACAATTGTTTATACCTATTCCCCCTGGCGCTAAATTCAAGCAGCCTGCTTGCGGCGCCTTTTACAGTTAGCTTAATCTTCAGGAATTCCCTTGGCAAGAGGAATTTTAAACGCTGCGGCCATTCGATCACCGTAACCGAATCGGAGTAAAAATACTCCTCGTAACCAATGGCCATTACCTCTGCCGGCTCTTTTACCCTGTAAAAATCAAAGTGGTTCAGGCAATAACGCCTGCCTTGATACAGTCGAAGGAAAACAAAGGTAGGGCTGACTACCTGGCGCCTGTCAATACCTAACCCCCCCGCGATCCCCTTTGCCAATACGGTCTTACCCGCACCCAAAGATCCGGATAAAAGGATAATTTCTCCGCCGGAAAGCCTTTTGGCAAGCAGGCTGCCGATCTTTAAGGTCTGACTTACCGATTTAGATAGTTTTTTCATTGGAAATGCCTGTACCCGGCCTTAAAGGATCGGCCGGTACGCGCCTCTGCGCTGTACCCGGTTTTATCTGACCGACCAGCACGCACCCCTGCACAGTACCCGGCTTTGCCTGACCGACCAGTACGCGCCTCTGCGCTGTACCCGGTTTTATCTGACCGACCAGCACGCACCCCTGCACAGTACCCGGCTTTGCCTGATCGACCAGTACGTACCTCTGCATAATCCCCGGCTTTGCCTGATCGGCCGGTACGCGCCGAAGAAGAAAACTTAATCTTGGAATACCTGCTTTTGTGATCGATCAATCTTAAACCAAACTTTTCAGGCATTATCTCCCCGATCACTTTAAAGCTGTACCTTGAAGATTTAATGATCCTGTTGGCCTGCTCCCTTGAAACAGTAAAAAGCAGCTCAAACTCCTCTCCGGAACAAAGCGCCTCTTGCGTATTTTTGGCCTCCCTGCTTAACGGAATAAGCCCTTCATAAAGGACTGCGCCAACTGAACTCTGCTCCAATATATGCCCCAGGTCCTGGATCAATCCGTCTGAAACATCGATCATGGAATTTACCTTGAAATTATCCGCCAGGAAACGCGCTTCTTTCAGGCGGGGGATAAATTTCAAATGCTTGCCTTTGATCGATCCTCCGAAGCTTCCCGTAACCATGATAATATCCCCGGGCCTGGCTCCCCGGCGCAGGCAGAGCTTCCCTTTTTCCACCTCACCCAGCATACTCACATCAATAATTATTTTACCGGAGGCGCTGATATCCCCTCCGACGATATTGATCTTGAATTTTTTGGCCAGGTCAAACACCCCTTTAGCCAGAAGCTCCGCTTGGCTAAGCCGCATATTCTTCGGCAGCCCCTGCGATATTACGGCATGCCTGGGTATCCCGCCGCAGGAGGCGATATCGCTTATGGATATCCCCAAGGCCTTCCTGCCTACATCCCGCATGCTGTCTTTCTCCGTAAAATCAATATCCTCGACGATCATGTCGCAGGTAAACAGCTGATAACGAAAACCGTCCAGTTTCAATACGGCGCAATCATCCCCGCTGCCCATAAAAACCGAACGGTCGGTCCTGATCTTCCCGCGGAACCTTTCGATCAAACCGAATTCGCCGATATCCTTAAGATACATTCATCTTCTCCCTGACAGTATTTTTTTGATATTCCGTAGATAAGGCCCGCGGATGATGCCTTTGTCGGTAATGATCGCGCTGATCAACCTGTGCGGCGTGACGTCAAAAGCCGGATTGATCGCGCGGGCGCCTTCAGGAGCGGTTGTCTTTTTGAAAAGGATCCCGGTGACCTCCCGCGGATCGCGCATCTCGATCTTTATCTGCTCTCCGCTCTTTATGCTCAAGTCAAAGGTGCTTTCCGGAGCGGCTATATAAAAAGGTATTTTGTGATACCTAGAGAGGATAGCCAAGTTCAACGTGCCGATCTTATTGGCCGTATCCCCGTTTGCTGCGATCCGGTCTGCTCCGGCAATCACCATATCCACCTTGCCGCCGGCCATCAATGAAGAAGCGGTATTATCCGCTATCATCGCAACGTCCACTCCCCGCCTGGAAAGCTCCCAGCAGGAAAGCCTGCTGCCCTGCAGTAACGGCCTTGTCTCGCAGGAAAAAACCTTCACCTTCTTGCCATGGCTGCAGGCAGAATAAATAACCCCCAGGGCTGTGCCGTAATCGATCGTCGCCAGGATCCCCGCGTTACATACCGTCAGCACCCTGCTCCCCTCTTTTATAAGACTTGAACCGTAAGAACCGATCTTACGGCAGGATAAGGCATCCTCCCGCATTATCTTTTTTGCTTCGTCGAGAATGATCTTTTTGATTACGGCAATGGGCTTATTTTTATTCTTCTCTGCGGCCAAAACAACCCTCTCAACTCCCCAAAAAAGATTTCTGGCTGTCGGACGGGAGCTGGCGATATATTTTGCCGCCGACTTTAGCCTGCGGCTGAACCCCTGCCAGCCAACACCCATATACCCCTTTACCCCTAAATACACGCCTAAAGCTGCCGCCGCGCCAAGGGCCGGGGCGCCGCGCACCTGCATGGACCTTATCGCCCTGCGCAGGTCAGAGGGCTTATCAATATCAAGATAAACCAGTTTTTGCGGCAAGCTCCTCTGGTCGATTATCCTAACCTTGTCATTTTTCCAGTCGATCGTGCGGATATTCATCCGGCAATCTCTCCCTGTTTGCTATGTGAGCAGTGATCCGGTTACCTTAACTTAAAAAAGCTTATCGCGTTACCAGTGGTGCTGTTTGCAATCTCTTCAAAACCCACGCCCTTGATCAAACTTACCGCTTCTGCCAGCAGCTTTACCTGGAACGGCTCATTGCGCTTTCCACGGAAACCCTCCGGGGACAAATAAGGCGCGTCTGTCTCAAGCATCAACCTGTCCAAGGGAGTAAGCTTAACCATGTCCCGCAAGCCCTGTGCCTTTTTATATGTAATATTACAGGTAAACGAAACAAAAAAACCAAGATCAAGGCACCCTTTCAAAAAATTCTCATCCCCGGAGAAACAATGGATCACCGCCCTTACCGGCATAGCCTCCTTCAATATGCGCAAGGCCTCTTCCTCCGCCTGGCGGCTGTGTATTACCAGGGGAAGGTCCAGCTCTTTAGCCAGGGATATCTGCCTGTTAAAGGCGCTTATTTGTTCTTGCCGGGAGGAAAGATTGCGGTAATAATCCAGGCCTGTTTCACCGACAGCCACAACCTTTTCTTTTAAGGCCAGCTCCCGCAATTCAACCTCCGCCTTCCGGTCAAAGAGGCGTGAATCGTGCGGATGCACTCCTATCCCGGCATAAACCTGGGCGTATCTTGAAGCCAATTCACAAGCGCCCCTGGAAGACTCCAGGGTTGCCCCGATGTTCAAGATATACTGCACTCCCGCCTCTCCGGCGCGCCGGATGACCTCATCGCGGTCCGCATCGAACTGCTGGAAATCCAGATGGCAATGGGTATCAACTAACATTGGATATGGGCTTATTTCTTCTTAGTGTCTATACGAGGGAATAAAGGATTGCCTTTTTTTATCTTATCGCTCCCGAACTGCTCGCGGATCGACAAAGCTGTCCGCGGTATAAAAATCTCAAGCTGCCAGGATACAGACCTGATCACCTCAACCAGCAGGCGGATAAACCCTTCCAATTCCTTATGCCTGTTCTCCTTGGCCAGGTTCCAGGGTTTGGTTTCTTCTACATGCTTGTTGGCCATACCGATCAGCTCCCATATAACCTCCAGGGCAAGGCTGAAATTCTGCTCGTCCAGCGCCGCATGCACCTTCGGTTCAACCTGTTGGATCTTATCCAATATAACAGAGACCCGCTGATTATCCTTGAAACCGTTAAGGTCAACATCAGGAATGTTACCGTCGAAATATTTCTCCACCATAGTCAGGGTGCGATACACCAGGTTCCCCAGGTCATTCGCCAGGTCGCTGTTATAGCGTTTGATTATCCCCTCCTCGGAAAAATTGCCGTCCAGCCCGAAAGGAACATCCCTGAGCAGAAAATACCTATAGGCATCCAGTCCATACTTCTCCACCATCTCCAGCGGATTGACGACATTCCCGCGTGACTTCGACATTTTATCTTCATTGATCATCCACCATCCATGAGCAAACACCTCCTCCGGAAGCGGGATACCCAAAGCGCGCAGCATTATCGGCCAGTAAACCGTATGCTGTCTCAAGATATCCTTAGCCATCAGGTGCAGCTGCGCCGGCCACCACTCCGAATGGTAATTATCCCGGCTGTCGAACTCGCCGACGGCGCTGATATAATTAACCAGGGC
The DNA here is from genome assembly GCA_028719265.1 of Candidatus Omnitrophota bacterium. Taxonomy (GTDB): domain Bacteria; phylum Omnitrophota; class Gorgyraeia; order Gygaellales; family Profunditerraquicolaceae; genus UBA6249. The sequence continues at coordinate 2,411 of JAQUKF010000049.1, read as the reverse complement.
GTCAAACCACACATAAGTTACATGCTGCGGGGCAAAAGGCAGAGGTATCCCCCAGCCGAGCCGTTCTTTCGGGCGAGAGATGCAAAGATCGTTAAGCTTGTTCAGCTCCAGGAACCTTAGGGTTTCCTCGTAACGGCTGGCCGGCCTGATAAAACCCTTGTGTCCTTTAAGGAAATCCAGCAGCCAATCCTGGTATTTTGAAAGTTTGAAGAAATAATTATTTTCAACGATCCGTTCAACCGGCCTTCGGCAATCCGGGCATAAGCCTTCTGTTACCTGCGACTCAAGCCAAAAGGTCTCGCAGGGAGTGCAATACAACCCCTCGTATTTTCCTTCGCAGATATCCCCTTTCTTATGCAATATCTCAAGGACCTTCTGCACGAGCTTCACGTGGCGCTCTTCGGTGGTACGGATGAAATCGTCATACGAGACATCCAGCGCCTCCCATAGGCTGACGAACTGACGGCTCGTCTTATCCACAAAACTCTGCGCGGAAAGCCCAGCGTTATCCGCGGCCTTCTGTATCTTCTGACCGTGTTCGTCTGTACCGGTAAGGAACCTCACGTTCTCTTTGCCCAGAACGCGGCGCTTGAACCTGCTCAATACGTCGGCGGCAATGCTGGTATAGGAATGCCCTATGTGCGGAGAGGCGTTCACGTAATAGATCGGAGTTGTAATGTAGAATTTATTTGCCATGTTCCTTCTCTTTATAGCTTACCTCCAGTATCCCGCCCTCTTCAAGCTGGACGGTGACCGCGCGCTTAAAGACATTGACGCCGATAACCTTGCCTTTGCCCTGGGCCGTGCTTAAATGCTCGCCTTCCCGCGGCAGTCCCTTCGAAAGCAATTTATACGTTTCATATTCATAAGAAAGGCAGCACATAAGCCTGCCGCATAATCCCGATATTTTCGGGGGATTCAGGGATAACCCCTCCTCCTTGGCCATCTTGATGGTTACCGGCTCAAAATCCCTGAGGAATTTCTTGCAGCAGAGTTCGCGGCCGCAGGAGCCGTAACCTCCGAAAAGCCTGGCCTCATCCCTCACCCCGATCTGCCTCAATTCGATGCGCGCCTTGAATATCTTGGCCAGGTCCTTGACCAGGTTGCGGAAATCCACCCGGCCGTCCGATGTGAAATAAAACAATATCTTTGAACGGTCGAAGGAATACTCCGCTTTCACCAGCTTCATATCCAGCTTGTGTTCGCCAATCTTCTTCTCGCAGGCGCAAAAAGCCTCCCTGGCCTTTACACAATTATCCTCCACCTGTTTTAGATCGCTTTCCCTGGCCAGGCGGATCACTTTCTTTGGTGGATCCTTGGGGTTATTTTCAACAGAATGATGAGCCTGACCGGGCATGATCACGCACCCGTAATCCAGGCCCCTGTCGTGCTCGACAATAACGCAATCCCCCACTTTTAAAGTCAGGCTGCCGGCCTGGTATAACTGGACCTGGCCGCTGTTCCTGAGCTGCACCAATATCAAACCTTCCATAGCTGCGCTCCCAAGTTATGCAGAAGTAATTTGGTATTAACGTTATGCTCCAGATAAAATACGCTCTCCGAAATCGACGATAAGATACCGTCCAGCTGTTTAAAGGAAAACTCTTCTTTTATCCTGAACAAATCATCCTTGCGGTCAAGGTGCATAAGCCTATTCTCTGGCATACCCGCCTTAAGCAGGTATATATCCCTGAACCAGGAGGCCAGGATATTCAGGCAGCTGCGCAGCTGTTCCTTGTTTTGCCCTGTCAGGTTGCGGTCGAGCGGCCTGTCGGGGTGCGTAAAATGGTCGAATATCCTGTTCTTCTCGATAAATACATTGGAGTCCTTCAGCCTTAAAGCAAGGCCCAGCCTGCCCTCCGAGAAAATGGAAAGGAAATGCGCCGAGAAATTATCTACAGCGTAATTCCTGACCAGGACATCCTCCAGCAAAGATAAGGACAGCGGGGAAAACCTTATGACCTTGCAGCGCGAAAGTATGGTCTTAAAGATGTTCTGCGGCTTATGCGTGACCAGGATGATCAGGCTGTCTGCCGACGGCTCCTCCAGGGTCTTAAGCAGGGAGTTTGCCGCTTCGGGATTGAGCCTGTGCGCCTCGTCGATAATAAAGACCTTCTTCGACCCTTCGTATGGCCTGAAATTTATCTCCCTCTGCAGCGAACGGATATCCTCGATCTTGATCTGCGCTGCGTCGCTTTCGATCATATGCAGGTCCGGGTGCTGCAGCTTCTCCGTTTTTATGCAGGAACCGCAAGACCCGCAGGGCCTTTCCCCTTCAGAGGCACAATTCAATTTCTGGGCGATGATCCTGGCTACCGTCTTTTTCCCTATATCCTGCGGTCCGCTGAAAATATATCCGCCGGAAAAACAGGCGTTATCGATATAGGCGTTGATTATGCCAATCGGCTTTT